>JBASAZ010000123.1:0-26347 GCA_049650845.1 Ornithinimicrobium sp. | reverse complement strand
AGCCCGAGCCGTCCACCGACCGCCGTCGCGATCCACCCGCAGCGGCATGTCAAAGGTGCGGGACAAGTTCTCCGCCGTCAGCGTCACGTCGATCGGCCCAGCCGCCATGACCTGCCCGTCGCGCAGCATCAGGATGTCGGTAAAGCCCGGCGGAATCTCCTCGACGTGGTGGGTCACCAGCACCAACGCCGGTGCGTCAATGTCCTCGGCCAGCAGTTGCAGCCGACCGACGAGATCCTCGCGGCCGCGCAGGTCCAGCCCGGCCGCTGGCTCATCGAGCAGCATCAGCTCCGGGTCCGTCATCAGGGCGCGGGCGATCTGGACCCGCTTGCGCTCCCCTTCGCTCAATGTGCCGTAGGTCCGGCTTGCGAGCGAACCCACCCCGAGGGCGCTCAACAGCTCCAGGGCCCGCGCTTCGTCCTGCTCGTCGTATTCCTCCCGGTGTCGCCCGACCACCGACCAGCTTGCGGTGACCACGACGTCGAGCACACGCTCCCCCGGTGGCAGGCGCTCGGCGATGGCGGCGCTCGACACGCCGATCCGAGGCCGAAGCTCGAAGACGTCGACGGCCCCGAGCACCTCGCCCAGCACCCCGGCTACTCCGGTCGTGGGGTGGATACGCGCCCCCGCCAGCTGCAGCAGTGTCGTTTTGCCTGCGCCGTTGGGCCCGATGATGACCCAGCGCTCGCCCTCCTCGATCGACCAGGTGATGTCGCGGAGCAAATCGCTGCCGCCACGGGTGACGCCAACTCCGGCAAATTCCACGACATCGCTCATGACGCGCAAGCGTAGTTGCCTTCGCCGCCTACGATCACTTCATGCCCGAACTACCCGCCAGTGTGCGTGTCGCACTGTGGGCCTCGGCAGCCTTCAACGGGCGCGCCGAGCTGAACACCGTGGCGACCAAGGCGCTGCCTGACCTCGATGACATCAGCGGCCTCACCTCGGCGTTGCAGTTGTGGTGCGACGTCGGCGAACGGGTGGTCTTGCTCGCCCTGCCCCGTCCAGGACACCTCGGAGGTATGCCGACGGGTCCAATCGAGATGACCGCGGCAGCTCAGGACTCCCAGGAGATGGTGTTCGTGCCCGGGCTCGGTGGCGCGCTCGTCCCGCAGATCGACGAGTACGGCCCCGAGGGGGACCAGGGCTGGCGGGCGACCTGGACGGCATACCCGAGTGACCCGATGCCCCAACACGTCGTGGCGGCGATGAGCGTGGCCGACGTGGAGTTGCGGTTACGGACGTCGTTGGCGGAGTTGACGGCCCACTTGGAGATGACGCCCGGCTCGCCCATGGCGGGCGCGGCCGCAGAGGTGTTCGCCCGGCGCCGGGTCGGCACCGCCACCGCCTGGGGTATGCCGAGCGGCATGCCCCCCCGGTGCGCACGGGTAATCGAGCTTGCCGGGTCCGTGATGACGTTGAGCGACATCGGCCGGCAGACGGGGATGCAATCCGTGGACTCCAGCAGCACCCAGAGCCGAGAGATGGTGCTGCGCCGCCTGCACGACGAAGCGGCCTCGGCGCTGAGTGTTGCGACCAATGTGGCCGCGATGCACTATGCCGGCTGGGTCTAGCCGTGACCGAATCGTGGTGCTGCAGCTAGTCGAGCACAGGCAGTGAGTCGAGCGCGCAGTTAGTCGAGCATCGGGCCGTTAGTCGAGCACGGCAGTTAGTCGAGCACGGCTGAATAGACCTTCATGGTGCGTTCAGCGATGGACTCCCAGGAGAAGTCTCCGATGGCGCGCTTGCGTCCGGCCTCACCCATCGAGCGAGCGCGAGCAGGGTCGCTCAGCGCTTCGTTCAACGCCGCCGCGAAGTCGTTGACGTAGGTCTCTTCATCCACCGGGGTGCCTGTGCCGTCGTCCTTCTGCTCGATCGGCACCAACCACCCGGTCTCACCGTGCACGACGACCTCGGGAATGCCTCCGGTGGCGGTGGCCACCACGGATGCTCCGCACGCCATGGCTTCGAGGTTCACGATGCCCAGCGGCTCGTATACCGACGGGCACATGAACACCGTGGCGTGCGAGAGCACAGCGACGACCTTTTCCCGCGGAAGCATCTCGGCGATCCAGATGGTCGCCCCGCCTCGCTCACCGCGCAGCTCGTCGACGAGCGCGACGACCTCGTCCTTGATCTCGGGGGTGTCCGGAGCCCCGGCCAGCAGCACGATCTGTGTGTCGTCGGGGATCTGGCGCAGCGACTTCAACAGGAACGGCAGGCCCTTTTGGCGGGTGATCCGGCCGAGGAAGACCACACTGGGAACGTCTGGGTCGATGCCGTGCTCGGCCAGCACGGCTTTGGCGGCGTCGCTGGTGTCCGGTTGCCACAGGTCGGAGTCGATCCCGTTGTGCACGACCTTCACCTTGTCCGGGTCCAGGTCGGGATAGCTGTTCAGCACGTCTTTGCGCATGCCCTCCGAGACCGCGATGACAGTGGCTGCGGCCTCATACGAGGTCTTCTCGACGTAGCTGGACAGCCGGTAGCCACCGCCGAGCTGCTCGGCCTTCCACGGGCGCATGGGCTCCAGGGAGTGCGCCGAGACGATGTGCGGCATGCCGCCGACCAGCGAGGCCAGGTGTCCGCCGAAGTTCGCATACCAGGTGTGGCTGTGCACGATGTCCGGCCGGGCGGCGACGACGTCGGCGGCAATGGTCAGATCGACGCCGAGCGTGCGGAGGGCCGCGTTGGCCTCGGCCAGTTGCTCCAACGGCGGGTATCCCGTTGTGCCCGGCTCATCGACCGGCTCGTCGAACGCGCGGACGTTGACGTCGAGGTCACCCCGAGCGCGCAGCGCCCGAGTGAGCTCGGCGACGTGGACGCCGGCACCGCCGTAGATGTTGGGGGGGTATTCGCGGGTCAGGATGTCGATAAGCACCCACTCACGCTATCGGCATCCTGACGCGAGCACTACCCATCGTCGCAGTGAGCCTGATGTCGGACGTGACATTCCTCGCGCTCAGCCGAGGTCCTGCCCTAGGTTGGTCACATGGCGAAATCCTCAACGAAGCGACCCAAAGTCCTTGCGATCGTCCTGGCTGGCGGTGAAGGCAAGCGGTTGATGCCGTTGACGGCCGATCGAGCCAAGCCGGCGGTGCCCTTCGGTGGCATCTATCGGCTGATCGACTTTGCGCTGTCCAACATCGTCAACTCCGGCTACCTGCGGGTCGTGGTGCTAACCCAATACAAATCGCACAGTCTGGATGCGCACATCACCAAGACGTGGCGTATGTCGACGCTCCTGGGCAACTACGTGGCGCCGGTCCCCGCCCAGCAACGGTTGGGCAAGCACTGGTTCGCCGGCAGCGCAGACGCGATCCACCAGAGCATGAACCTGATCCACGACGAGAAGCCCGACATCGTGGTGGTGGTGGGGGCCGACCACGTCTACCGCATGGACTTCTCCCAGATGGTCGCTCAGCACATCGAGACCGGCGCCGGAGTCACCGTGGCCGCGATCCGTCAGCCGCGCGCCGAGGCCGACCAGTTCGGGGTGATCGACGTCGACACCGACGACCCCCGTCGGATCCACCAGTTCCTCGAGAAGCCGTCGGACCCGCCCGGGTTGCCGGACTCCCCCGATGAGGTTTTGGCCTCGATGGGCAACTACGTGTTCAACGCCGACGTGCTGGAAAAGGCCGTCAAGGAGGACGCCGACCTCGAGGGGTCCAAGCACGATATGGGTGGCGACATCGTCCCTGCTTTCGTGGACCGCGGTGATGGATGGGTCTACGACTTCAAGAACAACGACGTGCCGGGTTCGACCGATCGCGACCGCGGTTACTGGCGCGACGTCGGGACGATGGACTCCTACTACGACGCCCATATGGACCTCATCTCCGTCCACCCGGTGTTCAACATGTACAACGAAGAGTGGCCCATCATGACCAACTACGGATTCGCGGCCCCGGCGAAGTTCGTCCACGGCTCGCAGGACCGGGTCGGCAGCGCGGTGGATTCGGCGGTGTCTCCCGGGGTGGTGATCAGCGGGGCCACGGTGACTAAGTCGGTGCTCTCGCCTCGGGTCAAGGTGCACAGTTTCAGCAGCGTCAGCGGATCGGTGCTGCTCGATGGGGTGGTGGTGAACCGGCACTGCACGATCAAGAACGCCATCATCGACAAGGGGGTGACGGTGCCCGAGGGCACCTCCATCGGGGTCGACCACGATCACGACCGAGCCCGGGGATTCACCGTCACCGAGTCCGGGCTGGTCGTCATCGGCAAGGACTTCGTGATCGAGGCCCCCGAAGGCGCGGTCGACGCCGAAGCCGAGGACCCCGCGCGATAGACCGAGGCCGCTTACGCGATGGGCTTGCTGGTTTTAGAAGCCCATCGCGTGAAAGCCGCCGTCGACGTGCACGATCTCGCCGGTGGTGCGTGGGAACCAGTCCGACATCAGCGCCACGCAGGCTTGGGCCGCCGGCACGGGGTCACGCACGTCCCAGCCCAAGGGAGCGTGATCGTTCCACTTGGCGAACTGCGCGAACTCCGGAATCGAGTTGGCCGCCGTCGTCGACACGGGTCCGGCAGCAACCAGATTGCTGCGAATCCCCTGGGGCCCCAGATCCCGGGCCAAGTAACGACTGGTGGATTCGAACGCCGACTTCGCCACCCCCATCCAGTCGTAGACCGGCCAGGCATAACTGGCGTCGAAGGTTAACCCGACGATGCTGCCGCCGGGCCCCATCAGGGGCAACGATGCCGCGGCTAGCCCCTTGAGGGAGTACGCCGAGATCTGCAGGGCCGTGGCTACGTCCTCCCACGGTGCCCCCATGAAGTCGAAGGCACCCTTGGGGGCGAAACCGATGGAGTGCAGCACGCCGTCGAGATGATCGACATGCTCGCCGACCCGCTCAGCCAGGGTGTCCAGGTGCTCGCTGTTGCTGACGTCCAGCTCGACGATGTTCACCGGGTTGGGCAGTCGACGGGCGATAGTTTCGGTGATCCGCATGGTGCGTCCAAAGGACGTCAGCACCACCTGGGCGCCCTGATCCTGAGCCATTCTGGCCACGTGGTACGCGATCGAGGAGTCCTTGAGCACACCCGTGATCAGCACATTCTTGTCTTGCAGCAGCATTGCAGGCCCTTCGGTGGGGTCGGTGGGTGTCAGTGTCCCATTCCCATGCCGCCGTCCACGGGAATGACTGCCCCGGAGATATAGGCGGCACCAGGGCTGGCGAGGAAGGCGACTGCGTCGGCGACTTCTTGGGGTTGCGCGAAGCGCCCGGCGGGGATGGCGGAGAGGTAAGCCTGACGTCGTTCCGGCGGCAATGCGGCAGTCATCTCGGTCTCGATGAACCCGGGTGCCACCACATTGGCGGTGATTCCGCGGGCACCTACCTCACGGGTGATCGAGCGCGCTAGCCCGACCAGGGCCGCCTTGGACGCGGCGTAGTTCGACTGTCCCGGGGCGCCGTAGAGACCGACGATCGAGGAGACGAGGATGATGCGGCCATGGCGGGCCCGAATCATCCCCTTGGCCGCCCGACGAGCGCAGCGGAAGGCGCCCGTCAGGTTCGTGTCGAGCACGTCGGTGAACTCTTCGTCGCTCATCCGCATCAACAAGGTGTCCCGGGTGATGCCTGCGTTGGCGACGACGACATCGATGGTGCGACCAAGCATCTGCTCGGCCTCGGTGAACGCGTGATCCACGCTGGCCGAGTCGTTGACGTGACACAACACCCCACGCAGTCCCTCGGGCGGCTCACCACTGCGGTGGGTGATCACCACGTCGTCGCCGTTGGCGGCGAAGGTGCGCGCGATGGCCAATCCGATGCCGCGGTTGCCTCCGGTGACCAGCACCGCCGCGGGCGCGGCATTCTCGCGTGCCTTTACCTCGCGTGGGTCTACGGCTGTGTTCACGGGTGCCTGAGTCACCCGCATACCGTAGCCGTATCATCGAAGGATGCCCACCGAACGCCGCCCGCAAGCCGTGACCACGGCCCGTCGATCGCGTCGGGAAGATCGGCAGGGGCGGATGCGGACCTACATCATCGCCATGAGCATCCGAATCGCGTCGTTCCCGCTGTCCGTCTGGGCCTTGATGACGGGCCACATCGTGATCGGGTCGATCCTGGCGGCCGCCGCCATTCTGCTTCCCTCCTTCGCGGTCATGCTCGCCAACAACCCGGACCAACGACACAGCGGGACCGGGCCGGTCTCACCCGTGCGTGCATTGCCTCCCACGCCTCGACCCGACGACCTGTGAGCCGCAGCGGCCGCGAGGTCGTGTGCAGCGCCAAAGCGTGTCGATCTGCGGCGACCCACGCCATCATCTGGCGCAACCCCAAACTTCACGACGAGGGGCGGCGCAAAGTCTGGACGGCCTGTGATGAGCACACGGAGAGTTTGCGCACGTTCGTCGACCTCCGCGGGTTCCTGGTCGAGGTCATCCCCGTTGCGGACCTGCAGCCGGACCGTGACGGCTGACCAGCCGTGATCTCAGTTCTGACGCGGCCGCGTTGGCTGCTCTATCTGGCGTTGGCGGCGATCTTCGCGGTTGCTGCGGTGCTCCTTGGCCAGTGGCAGTACGGCCGCCACGAAGCCAAGGTAGATCGTCGCGACACCATCGAGGCCAACTACGGCGCCGATCCCGTGCCGCTCACCGCGGTGCTGGGCGGCCCGGGCGACACGTTCGAGGCTGAGGACGACTGGACGCGGGTCGACGTGACCGGGCGCTACCGCACCGAGGACCAGCTCCTGGTGCGCAACCGCCCCTACCGCAGCGTCTTCGGGTATGAGGTGCTGGTCCCGTTCGAGGTGGACGGCCTGGGGTCGGGTGCTGGCGACCTGCTGGTCGACCGGGGCTGGGTCGAGAACGCGCGCAACGCGGCCACCCTGCCGGACGTGCCCGCACCGCCGACCGGTGAGGTGACGATCACGGGATGGCTCCGCCCCTCGGAGGAGGATTTGGGGCGTGACCTGCCCGCTGGCCAGGTCGCGTCGATCAACCTGGCGGTGGCCGAGGAGGCCAGCGGTGACACCCTGCTCGGCGCCTACCTGGAGCTGGAGTCCGAGGTCGGAGGCAGCCCGGTGCAGACACGGCCTGCGCAGGCGGACCCGCCCGACACGGGCTTGGGTGTGAACTTCGCCTACGCTCTGCAGTGGTGGATCTTCTCCCCCATCGGCATCGTCTTGGTCGTCCTGATGGCACGCCGTGAGGCTCGCGACGAGGCCGACGGTGACCCGAACACCCCTGGCCGCCCGAGGCAGGTCCAGGCCACGGTGGCCACGAAGAAGAAGCGCATCTGGGACGACGAGGACGACTAGGAACCGAGCGCGGGCCGAGGAGTGTCTCGGCGGCTTCGCGCGACAGCTCAGGCGTGACTGCTCGCTGCCCCCGACCTGGAGAACTGAGTTTCGTAGAGCATCTGATACATCCCACCGCGCTCCAGCAGCTCCTCGTGGGTGCCTTGCTGCACGACGCGGCCACGGTCCATAACCACGATGGTGTCGGCGTCGCGCACGGTCGAGAGCCGGTGGGCGATGACGATGGAGGTCCGGCCCGACAATGCCTCGTCGAGGGCGCGCTGCACGGCCACCTCGGACTCACTGTCCAGGTGGGCGGTGGCCTCGTCGAGCACCACGACCGACGGTGACTTCAGCAGCAGGCGAGCGATCGCCAGCCGCTGCTTCTCTCCGCCCGAGAGGCGGTGACCCCGGTCCCCGAGCACGGTGTCCAGCCGGTCGGGCAGTCCGTCGACCAGGTTCCACACCTGTGCGCCCCGCAGGGCCACTTCCATCTGCTGCTCGGTGGCCTCGGGTGAGGCGTAGAGCAGGTTGGCCCGAATGGTGTCGTTGAACATGTGCGCTTCTTGGGTGACCACGCCGACGGTGTCGCGCAGCGAGTCGAACGAGGCGTGGCGCAGGTTCACGTCCCCGATGGTGATCGAACCCGCCACCGGGTCGTAAAGCCGCGAGATGAGCGTGGTCAGCGTCGACTTGCCCGCCCCGCTGGGCCCGACCAGGGCGACCATCGATCCGGGCGTGATGTCGAGGTCGATGTCGAACAGCACCTGGCGGCGGTCCAGCGACTCCGCGTCGGGTCGCAGCTCGAGGGAGGAGATGGCGACCTCGTCGGCGGCGGGATAGGTGAAGTCGACCCCCTCAAGCCGTAAACCGACCATTCCGTCCGGAATCGTGACCGGGTCGTCGGCTTCGGCCACGAGGGGCTGCAGGTCGAGGATCTCGAAGATCCGCTCGAACGAGACCAGCGCAGTCATGACGTCGACCCGGGCGTTGGACAGTGCGGTGAGCGGGCCGTAGAGCGACCCAAGCAGGGCGGCCATGGTGACCAGCTTGCCGACCGACAACGACCCGGAGATGGCGAGCAGTCCGCCGAGGCCGTAGACCAACGCGGTGGCCAACGCTGCGACGAGGCCCAGGCCTGCGGCGAAGACGACGCGGTTGACCGAGATGGCAACCCCGGCGTCCCGCACCCCCTGGGCGCGCTCGGCATACTCATCGGCCTCGGTCTGGGGCCGCCCGAAGAGGCGCACCAGCATCGCGCCGGCCACGTTGAACCGTTCGGTCATCCGCGAGGCGAGCTCGGAGTTGAGGTTCATCTGCTTGCGGGTCATCGTCGACAGGCGGCGCCCCATGAAGGAGGCCGGGACGAGGAAGATCGGCAGCAGCAGGACCGCCAGCAGGGTGATCTGCCACGAGAGGCTGACCAGCGTGACGCCCACGATGACCAGGGTGACGACGTTGCTGACCAGGCCAGACAAGATCGAGGTGAAGGCGGTCTGGGCGCCGATGACGTCGGTATTGAGCCGGTTGACCAGGGCCCCGGTCTGCGCGCGGGTGAAGAAGGCGATCGGCTGCCGCAGCACATGGCCGAACACTTGTGTGCGCAAGTTGAGGATCAGACCCTCGCCGATGCGGGAGGAATACCAGCGCGTCACCACGACCAGGAGTGCCGAGATCACGGCCAGGCCGGCGACGACTGAGCCTAGCGAGATGACAACGCCGCGGTCCTCCTTGAGCACGCCGTCGTCGATGATGCGACCGAGCAACAGCGGGGTGGCGACCACCAGCGAGGCGCCGAGGACGGTCAGGATGAGGAAGACGATGATCTCGCGTTTGAAGGCCACCCCGTAGGTCAGCACCCGGCGGGCGGTGCCCTCCTGCAGCGTCTGCTTGGTGACGCTCTTGTCCTTACCGAACATCCGGAAGACCGGTCCCCCGCTAAAACCCGTACCCATCGTCATACGCAGAACCACGCTTTCCTCGTCGGCGAATCAACGCCGAAGGTGCGGGGTGCTATTCCGGTATGCCGACCTACGGCCGTCGTTCGTGGAAGCATCGTCGGATGAGCGCTGAGACGTCCCCCGGATCCTCCGAGCCCAGAGTCGCGGTGATCGGAGCAGGCATCGTTGGATTGTGCACGGCATACACCTTGCTTCGGCGCGGGGTCGACGTCACCGTCTACGAGCAGGGGGTGCCCGGCAACAGCCAGTCCGGCGGGGTGTCGCGCATCTTCCGGCATGCTCACGACGACCCGCGGCTCATCACAGCGGCCCAAGAGGCTCGGATGCTCTATGACCAGTGGGGACGAGAGCTCGGCGTCGAGATGGTCTCAACCGACGGGGCGGTCGCGCTCGGACCGGGCGTCCCGGCCCGGCTGGAGCTCCTGAAGGAGGCTGGCGTGCGAGCCCGGGAGATCGACGCGGCCACGGTGGCAGAGCTGATCCCCATGCTCGGGCCCTACGAGGGACCGGCGATGCTGGACGAAGAGGGTGGGTCGATCCGCACGAACGCCACTATTGCCGCGCTCGTGGGGGCCCTGGGCGACCGCCTGCTGCACGAGGAGGTCATCAGCCTGCGCCTGACCGGTAGCTCCGGTGATCACGTTGAGGTCCGTAGCGGAGGAAGCACGGAGGTTTTCGACGCGGTGGTCGTGGCCGCAGGGCGCGGCACCTCAGGCCTCGCCCGCGATGTAGGACTGTCCCTACCGATCGGTCAGGGCGCGCACGTCAGGCTGACGTTCCGGATTCGAGGCAACCCGCCAACCCGCCTGGCCACACTCCAGGACTCCAGCGGTGACTTCGGCGAGAAGGGCATCTATGCGGCGGCTGTCCCTGGGAACACGGCATACGGACTCGGGCTGAGCGAGAAGACCGAGGTGCACGAGGACGGCAGCCTGACTGACCCGGCTGCCCTGAGGAGTCTGGCGAAGCGAGCGCAGGGCTACGTGGCTCGCGCCCTGCCGGGCCTGGACCCAGACCCCGTCGACGTGCGCCACTGCTGGGTGACCGAGCTGCCCTGGGGTCCCGATGGACTAGCGGTATGGCGCAGCGGCAACGTGCTGATCCCGGCCGGCCACAACCTTTTCAAGCAGGCACCGAGCCTGGGACGCAAACTGGCGGAAGCGGCGTGCGGAGCCGAACTGGATCCGAGCCTGCTTCGAGAAAGCCGCCTGGGCGCAGCGGATTAAGGTGGCGATCTGCTCGCCGATGAGCGCAGTCGCGTCCTCAGGCCGGACATGCAACTATCGCCCAGCACCTCCCTGCGGCGCCTCGGCCGCGAACATCAGCGCGTGAGCGACGTTCGAAGTCCACGTGCACGACAGTAGGGAGCCCCTTGGTGGCGCAAGGACGCAGGCGCGCGGTGCTGCCAGCGGGGACTTGGCCGAGAGCGCTGCCGGGGCCGAGAGCGCTGCCCGGGCCATAGGCTGTCGGCAGTCACCACCAAGCGACCGTCAATGGAGGAACCCTATGTGCCGAGTGCTCGCGTTCATCGGGCCGGAGACCCCGCTGGAGAATCTGCTCCTCACGCCCATGAACAGCCTGGTCAACCAGGCCCTCGACCCTGAGCGGCACCCGGAGCTTCAGCTGGCCGGGTGGGGGTTCGGCGCTTGGAGCGAGCACCTCCTTAAACCGGAGGACCCGTTCATCTACCGCCGGCCCATGGCCGCCTTCTACGACGACAACCTCGAGCGTATCGTCCCGAGCCTGCGCGCCAGCACGATGCTCGCCCACGTCCGGGCAGCCGCCTACGACGCGAAAGTCGTCCTGGCCGACGAGAACTGCCACCCCTTCTCGTTCGCCGAGACCCCCTGGATCGTCGCACAGAACGGCTACCTGCCGAACTGGCAGCTCTTGCAGCGGGAGCTCCTGCAGCACTGCAAAGATACCTACCTGGAGCAGATGCGGGGCACGACGGACACGGAGTTCCTCTACGTGCTCCTGCTCTCACTGCTCGAGGGCGACGGCAATGAGGACGTCCAGCGTGCGGTCGAGAAGATGGTCCGGTTGATCGCCGGAGCGATGGAGGATCTTGACCTCCCGGGCCTGACCAAGTTGAAGATGGCGCTGGTGTCCCCGAACCGCATCATCGGGGTCAACGCCGGTCTCGGACTGCACGGCGAGACGAATCCGACCGGCAACTGGAAGGAGCTGCGCGAGTCCGGCCCGGGCACGGACGACTTCGCCCTCTCGATGCTCCTAGAGCCGATGTACCTTTTGATGGGTCGCAACTTCGAGAAGGACGAGACGACTTACGGCTTCGAGACCTGCGATGAGGAAGAGGCGACAGGCGCCATCTTCGCCTCCGAGGCCCTGACCGACGACGCCGACGGCTGGTCGTATGTCGGGTTCGGCGAGATCGTGTTCCTCAGCAACGAAGGCGAAAGGGTGACCAAGACCGTCAACAAGCTGTCGGTGTAGCAGGAAAGGCGCCCGCTGCATCGACTCGTGTAGGTCCGTCCTTGTGGGTGGAGTGCATTGCCCATCAAAGTGGCCAGACCCGCGGCTGACACCTCGCCTCGTGGGTGTCGCTGTCACGCGATCTGACCGTGGGCCTGCCGCCCTTGAGCAACCCGGCGGCGAACGATAGATCTGTGGGCTGGGGCGCCTGCGCAGCGGGTCGGGTGTGGGGCGCCTTGGCCGGTTCGCGTCCGGGCACGTGGCGCACTCGATCACAGGGCGGCACGTGGCGCGCTCGATCACAGGGCATGGCGTGAGATCGGTGGGTCCATGTCGTTTTGGATACGGAGCCACGCTGCGAACGCTGCCGCCTCGCCGGTGATTTGCGACCCGTCGTCCCGGAACAACAGGTAATGGTCCTGCCGCATGGGGATCAGTGTGTCCAGTGCCAGCGCGACCCGGCCCTGGCGCACCGCTTGGCGGGCGAAGAGCTCGGGCACGATCGCCCAATAGTCGCCCTCGGCCACCGCGGCGATGGCGGCGATGGACGTGTCCAGCGTCAGGACCGCGTCTGGCTTCTCGTGCCCCTCATTCTCGGACGACAGTCTGCTCCACAGGTCGTCGAAGCCCAGCACGTGCACGCGTCCGTACGCGAGCAGCTCGCTGGCCGAGCTGAGCGCCGTCTTCCCGTCGAGCAACTGCGGGGCGCAGATGACCACTGCGCAGTCATCGTGCAGCTTCGAAGAGACGAATCCGGGCCAGTTGCCATTGCCCTGGCGGATCTCCAGGTCGATCTCGTCCGGGGGGAGCACATCTGCCCAGATCGCACTGACCACTCGCAGCGAGATGTGCTCGAACGTCTCGTTGAAGTCGCGCAACCGGGGCACCAGCCAGGAGGTGGCGTAGGAGACCTGCACGCGCACGGTGAGCTGCGTGTGCGCGGAGGCGCCGAACAGACCGTTGGTCGCTGCCGACAGCTCCTCGAAGATGTCGCGTACTGCGGGCAGGTATGCGTGGCCCATCTCGGTCAGCCGCAAGCTACGCGGTAGTCGCTCAAACAGCTTCACCCCCAAGTGTGCCTCGAGTGTGCGCACGCGTTGGCTGACCGCAGAGGGGGACAGATGCAGTTCCTCGGCCGCCAATGCGAAGCCGCCACGACGCGCGGCTGCCTCGTAGGCGTGCAGGCCGAGCAGCGGGGGTATCGACGAACTCATCGCGGGTGCCATTCGACCACACCTGGACGCGTGGACGCACCTAGTGAGCAACACATTTCGCACCCCTTGTTCGCAGAAACAATCGTTTGAACAACGCTCGCGTGCTGGGAACACTAGTTATAGCACCGTTGGCTCGTGTGCCCCTCGCCGTCCACTGCCCAGGAGTCATTGATGTCCGCCACTTCCACCTCCACCGCCACTTCTACCGCTACCGGGACGCACGTCTCGAGGTCCCAGCGCTATCTCACCGTCCGACTCGACGGCATCGACACCCCCTTCCACTATGTGTGGCTGCGCGACAACTGCTGGTGCCCAGAGTGCAAGGTCGCTCAGTCAGCCGAGCGCCGTCTGTATACCGCCGACATCGCAGACGACATCGCAGTGACCCACGCAGAGCAGGACGATGAGCAGCGGCTTTGGGTCGAATGGAATGACGGGCACCGCTCTTCCTATTCGACTCAGTGGCTGCGTAGGTATGACTACTCGGCGCCGGCCCGCGAGAGCCGCAGACACGATCCGACTCTGTGGGACGCGAGCCTGAGCCGGGTGCCCAGGTTCGAGCACGCTGCCGTGGTCGGCACGACCGAGGGCCAGCTCGCCTACCTGGACGCATTGCGCGACTTCGGTGTCGCGGTCGTCGCCAACACTCCACCGATTCCCGGCGAGGTCGAACGCTTCGCCGAGACCATTGGCCACGTACGTGAGACAGCCTTCGAACGCATCCACAACGTGCGGCACGACCCGAGCGGCTACAACGTCGCCCATACGCCGCTGGAACTCAAGCCGCACACCGACCTACCCAGCTATCACTGGCCCCCGAGCATCCAACTGCTGCATTTCTTGGTCAACGAAGCCTCCGGTGGGCAGAGCACCGTGACCGATGGGTGGGCGGTCTTGGCTGACCTGCGCCGGGACGATCCAGCGGCCTTCGACACCCTCACGCACGTGCCGGTGCGCTTCCAGTTGTTCAGCGAAGAGGAGGACACGGCGGCTACGTCGCCGATGGTGCAGCTCGACACCGCGGGGCAGGTATGCACGTTCCGCTATTCCAACCAACTCGCGCAACCCCTCGACGTTCCCTTCGACGACGTGGAACGGTTCTACACCGCCTACCGCAGGCTGGGCCGGATGATCGACAGCGACAGATACACGCACGTCTTCAGAACACGCAACGGTGATCTGCTGACGGTGCACGGGCATCGCGTGATGCACGGCCGGCTCCCCTACGACCCCGCCAGCGGGGCCCGACACCTGCAAGACGCATACATGGAGTTCGACGACCTGATGGCCCGTCGTCGGGTGCTGGCTGGGACACACAAGCCACTGCCCGCGCAGGAGTTGGCCCGATGAAGACGGTGAGCTTCACCCGGATGGCCGACGGAACAGCCGAGGAGTACGAGTTCCTCTCAGAGTTCGAACGCGCCGATTTGGTCGCCTTCCCGGACCGGGTGTTGCAGTGGCTAAAGACGATGGACGAACCCTCCGGGTACCGGATCACCCGGCTCGAGCACTGTCTGCAGGCGGCCACCCGCGCCCATCGGGCGGGGGAGGACGAGGAAACCGTCGTATGCACACTGCTGCACGATGTCGGCGACTACCTTGCCCCGGCGAACCACTCGGAGGTAGCCGCAGCGATGCTCCGCCCCTACGTCAGCGACAAGAACTACTGGATCGTCAAGCACCACGGCGTGTTTCAGGGCGTGTACTACTTCCACCACCAGGGCCTGGACCCCAACGCCCGGGACCGCTGGCGCGAGCACCCGTACTACCAGGCGACAGTGGATTTCTGCGCTGACTACGACCAATGTTCGTTCGACCCGGACTACGACTGGGAGCCGTTGGGCTTCTTCGAACCGATGGTCCAACGGGTGCTGTCCACTCCGCGCCCATCTGGAACCGGCACTCTCCAGCAGTAGGCCAGGGTGGCCTCGGCGCGATCCCCTGGCCAGTTGCCCGCATCGAGACCCCGAGGAAGACAGATGCCACCATCTGGAACGTCGCCTACCGCGATCGGCTTCGTCGGGGTCGGACACCTCGGGAGGCTCCTGGCCCACAACCTGATCCGGGCCGGTTTCACCGTGACGGTGACCGACCTCGACGCGAACCGTGCTGTGCCGCTGCTCGCGGCCGGTGCGCAGTGGGCGGACACACCATGCGCTGCGGCGCGGGACAGCCACTGCGTCATCACCTGCCTGCCGAGCCCTGCTGCGGTGTCGGCCTGTCTGGAAGGTGGCCACGGCGTGCTGGCCGGGCTGGCTCCCGGCGGAACCTGGATCGACATGAGCACCAACGACGCCAGGGAGGTGCAACGGATCGCCGAACTCGCAGCGTCGCAGGGCGTCGAGACGCTGGAATGCCCGGTCACCGGGGGCGTCCACACCGCGGAGATCGGTGAGATCACGGCGCTGGTGGGCGGGCATGAGGCGATCTTCACCCAGCATCACGTGTTGCTGGCAGCGATGGCCAACCCCGTCATCTACGTTGGCGAGCTCGGCCAGGCATCGACATTGAAGGTCATCACCAACATGCTGGCGTTCGTGAACCAGTGGGCAGCCGGTGAGGCACTCATGCTCGCGCGGGCCGCACACGTCGACCTCGGCCGCGCCTACGAGGGGATCAAGAACAGCTCAGGCAACAGTTGGTCCTTCGAATTCGAGACCCAGCTTGTCCTGAACGGCAGTTATGACTTCCAGTTCAGTCTGGATCTGGCCTGCAAGGACCTCGGCCTGGCCTACCAACTCGGTCGCGATTACGGAGTACCGCTGGAGATCGCCGGTCACGTCGAACAGATCTTCCAGCGGGCCCGCGCGCAGTACGGAGGGGCCACGTGGTCCACCCAGGTGGTGAAACTGCTGGAGGAGTCGATGGGACTGGACCTTCGTGCGGAGGGCTTCCCTGCCTCCATGTTCGGAAACGCGAGGGACGCTTAGGCCAGCTCGATCAAGTCTTGGTAGTCGCGGCCATAGAGGTCTTCGACGCCGTCGGGCAACAGCAGGACGCGCTCGGGCTCCAATGCGCTGACCGCGCCCTCGTCGTGCGAAACCAAGACCACTGCCCCGCTGTACGAGCGCAAAGCGCCGAGGACCTCCTCGCGCGAGGCAGGGTCGAGGTTGTTGGTGGGCTCGTCCAGCAGCAATACGTTGGCGGCGGAGACGACCAGCATGGCCAGGGCCAGCCGCGTCTTCTCCCCGCCCGACAGCACTCCGGCTGGCTTCTGCACGTCGTCACCGGAAAAGAGGAACGACCCGAGCACCTTGCGGGTCTCGGTCTCGTCCAGATCGGGTGCGGCAGTTTTCATGTTCGCCAGCACGGAGCGATTGACGTCGAGGGTTTCGTGCTCCTGCGCGTAGTAACCCAGTTTGAGGCCGTGCCCAGCATGAACTTCGCCGGTGTCGGGGTTGTCGATCCCGGCCAGCAGCCTCAACAACGTGGTCTTGCCGGCTCCGTTCAGGCCGAGCACCACCACCTTGGACCCCCGGTCGATGGCGAGGTCGACGTCGGTGAAGATCTCCAACGAACCGTAGGAGCGAGACAGGCCATCGGCGGTCAGCGGCGTCTTGCCACACGCGGCCGGGGTCGGGAAGCGCAGTTTGGCGACCTTCTCAACGGCTCGCTCCCCGTCCAACCCCGCCATCATCTTCTCCGCGCGCTTGATCATGCTCTGCGCTGCGGTGGCCTTCGTTGCCTTGGCGCGCATCTTCTCGGCCTGAGCCATGAGAGTCTGCGCCTTCTTCTCGGTATTGGAGCGCTCCCGGTGTCGGCGGCGCTCGTCGTTCTCCCGCTGGGTGAGGTACCGGCGCCAGTCCATGTTGTAGATGTCGAGTTCGCCGCGGTTCGCATCGAGGTAGAACACCCGGTTGACGACGGTCTGGATGAGGTCGACGTCGTGCGAAATGATCAGCAGACCGCCGGGGTAGTTCTTCAGGTATTCGCGCAGCCACACCACCGAGTCGGCGTCCAGGTGGTTGGTGGGTTCGTCCAGGAGCAGGGTGCTGGCCCCGGAGAACAGGATCCGCGCCAGCTCGATCCGACGCCGCTGGCCACCCGACAACGTGCCGAGTGGTTGCCCCAGCACACGTTCATCCAGGCCGAGACTGTTGGCGATGGACGCAGCTTCGGACTCGGCGGCATACCCGCCGCGGGAGGTGAACTCGCCTTCGAGCCGGCCGTATCGGGCCATTGCTTTGTCGCGATGGACCTCATCCGCGCTCGCCATGGCCTCCTCGGCTGCGCGCATGTTGCGCAACACCGAGTCCAGCTCACGAGCCGAAAGGATGCGGTCGCGCCCGAGCTCGGACAGGTCACCGGTGCGCGGGTCCTGCGGGAGATATCCGATCTCGCCGCTGCGAGTCACCGACCCACCGGCAGGCTCGGCCTGGCCCGCCAACACCTTGGTCAGCGTGGTCTTCCCGGCGCCGTTGCGACCGACCAGGCCCACCCGATCTCCGGGGGCGACCCGAAAACTCAGGTCGTCCAACAACAGGGTCGAGCCCGCGCGAAGTTCGACGCCGGAGGCAACGATCACGGCGTGTGCTCCTTCAAAAAGTGGTTGGTGGCCAGAGAGGCCACCACAGTCTACGCGGGATATCGTGACCTCGGCCCAAAGACCGTCTCAACACCCACAACCTCAATGCCCAAGACCCTCAACGCACGGAGAGCCGATGACCTTCCGCGAGAATGCCAGCCTGAAGACCAACCAGGTGCGGCGAGGCGGCGGTGGGGGTCGCCGGTCGGGGCCAGGCGGCGGCAGCATGGCCGCCGGTGGCGGCGTCGGCGGGATCCTGTTGCTGGTCCTGTACTTGGTGTTCGGCGGGGACGCGGGTGGCCTGGGCGGTGGTGGGACATCCGGCGGCGGTGCTGGCCCGGGGTCGGCGACGGGGAGCAACTGGAACTACGACTCGCGGTATGTCGAGCCGGCCGGCGCGTCGAACCAGGGTGACGCCGCGGACCCGTTTCCTCAGTGCCAGACCGGCGCCGACGCCAACGAGCGGGTTGACTGCCGGATGGTCGGCACCGTCATCAGCGTGCAGGACTACTGGAGCAAGGCGTACGACGCCTACGAGCCAGCCCAAACCGTGCTCTTCGAGGGCAGCACCAACACCGGTTGCGGGGCGGCGGACAGCAGCGTGGGCCCCTTCTACTGCCCGGTGGACTCAACGATCTATCTGGACGTCAGCTTCTTCAACCAGCTTGAGGGCATGGGGGCCGACGGCGGATCGCTCTCGCAGATGTATGTCGTGGCGCACGAGTACGGGCATCACATCCAGAACCTGACCGGTGCCCTGGCGCGTTCGCAGCAGGATCGTCAAGGCCCGGAGTCCGGGGCCGTCCGGGTGGAGCTGCAGGCCGACTGCTTCGCGGGCGTCTGGGTAGCCAATGCGTCCGAAACGGTCGACGCAGGTGGCCAGGCGTTGCTGGAGCCAGTCTCCGAGCAGGAGATTCAGTCTGCGCTGTCAGCCGCCGAGGCCGTCGGTGATGATCGGATTCAGCAGCAGGCACAGGGACGTATCAATCCCGATGTCTGGACCCACGGCTCCGCCGAGCAACGGCAGAAGTGGTTCCTTACCGGCTACAACTCTGCCGACCCCAACTCCTGCGACACCTTCAACACCGACGATCTCTAGCGCTCCGAGTCTGTAGCGCTCCGTGAAAAAGCGCACCTGGTGCTCCTGGTGTCACGAAGATCAGCAAAGACGAAGCCATCGTCGTTCAGCGGCCGACTGGACGGGCCACGGCAAAGCCAGTCGGCCAGTCCTGGCGCACGCCTGTAGCCCGGCGGGGGGCCGGGTGTGGGGCGGGGCAGTCATACATGCCAGGTCACCCCCGTCGGGTGGACGCTCGCCGTAGGTCGCGTTCGTGAACGAGGGTGTGGTGGCGCCCACAGAGCAGGGCATAGTTCGACAGGTCCGAAGGACCACCTCGGCACCAATGGATGACGTGGTGAGCGTCACACCAGGGCGCGGGGACGGTGCACCCGGGGAATGAGCACTGTTTGTCCCTGTGGTGCAGCGCTCGGCGTTGCCCGGGGGTAACCAACCGTTTGGCTCGGCCTTGGTTCAGAATCTCGCGTTCAGTGCCTAGCACCATCGGGATCAGCTCGGCATCACACGCCAACCGACGAACCGTTTCGGGGGACAGCACGTCACTCGGCGCGCTAGACCCGGTCCCGGTGAACGTCTGCATCACACGCTCCCATGCGATGGTGACACTCACGGCCGCCTTCGATGTCGTGGGGGCAGATTCGCCGCCAGCAACGCCACGTTTCAGCACCGTCACGACGGCGTCGTAGCGACGTTGGTTTGGGGTTCGGGGATCGACCCCGGTTTCGTCGGGACACGGTGCAGCAAGCGGCGAGGTCAGGATGGCTCGGACGAGTGCGGCGCCTTCGGGTTCACAGGTCATCACGAACCGGGTCAATGTCCCATCGCCCAACGATGACTCGTTGACCCCGCGCAGTGTGGAGGCGGCCTTCTGCCGGGCTTCGTGGTCCCCTTCCGGCAGCACCGCGTTCGCCAGGTGGTCCGTGACCCGCTTGAGGTCCCGATCCGTGAAGTCACTCCTGCCCGCCACGGACAACAGTGAGTGCAGAGCGTCCTGATACGGGCTCGTGCCGACCGACGGGGCACCGTCCCCACCCTCAGAGTCCCCACCCTCAGAGTCCAGGTCGGCCAGGGCGTCACAACCCGAGTCGGGGTCGGACTCGGAGTCATCACACTCGGTAGCGTCCGGCCCAGCATCAGCGCTCTCGGACCTCGGAACCGTGGACAGGAACGGTCTGACCCGACCCACAGCGCGCAACACCGCAGCGGCCCGACGCGCCGACAGGGTGGAGTCCAACACCTGGGCCCGGATCGATGCGTGCTCGGGTCCGCCCACGCCCCGCGCCACGGTGAGCAGGTCGCAGACGGCCGTCGGCGCGAGCCATGGGCAGCGCCGGGTCAACCAGTCGTGCCCGCTCAGCCCGCGTTCGCCGGGCAATCCCCGGTCCAACGCCTCGATCATCAGGTGCAGGGTTAACGTCTCCATGCGCGCCCGCAGCACGTCGAGGTCCTCCAGCCCAGCGGTGACCTCATCACCGCTCAACCGCGGAAGCACAGGCTTTACACCCGTGGTCGCATCCTGGACGGCCTGCCTCCCGGCGGCGATCCGCGCAGCCAGCACCTCACCGGGCGGCTGCCACACCGGATTCGACTGACCAGCCAGTGCACCGGTGCCGGCGCACTGGCGCAGGGGCCGCGACGAGGACGAATCGAACATGTGTCCACTCTAGGCGTCGGTACCGACATACCTGTTGACCTGCACCGACGTCGTATGTGCGCCTGATGGTCACGTCTGCGCGTGACGGGTTATAGCCGCGCGTGATGGGTCTTATCCGCGCGTGACGGGTCATAGCCGCGTGGGCAGATTTTTCGCTAACGCGGTCCGTTCGACACGGTGACGGCAACGGCCTGCGCCCGGCTGACGACGGCAGCAAGCACCGTGAGCCTGGGGTCTGGGATGTCGAAGAACTCTCGTCGCGGCACGTGAACGAGCCAACGCAGTCGAGGGTCCTCGAGCACCGCAGTCGCCAAGACCTTGTCGCCTCCCAGGACCACGCCGGCGCAATGCCGACCGTCGATCGCCGAGATCGCGCGCTCGGCGACGGTGCGGACCAGCTCATCGCGTTGGTTCGAACGACGACGGGCGTACCGCTGCTGGGACCAGCCTCCAGCCGCCGTACGTGACTGCACGTATCGGGTTCCGCATTTGTGGGTCACCAGCTGGTTGTGCTCAACCCAACCCACCGCATACCCGCCGCGTCGAATCAGGATGATCACGAACGGTGACGGCACTCTCGTCCACGCATCGGGGTCCATCGGCAACCCGTCCGGGGGGTTCCACGAAGCGAACGTGGCCCACGCGCCGTCCGGGGCACTGGCGAGGTATGCCGCGGCGTCGAGGGACCACGTCGGCACTCCGTGCCGTTCGGCAAAGGTGCCGATCCAGCGTTCTAGCCGGTCGACGGATACGTCAACCTGCCGCAGTTCGGTCACTCAGACGTTGAAGCCCAGGGCCCGCAACTGGTCACGGCCATCGGGCGTGATCTTGTCTGGGCCCCATGGTGGCATCCAGACCCAGTTGATCCGGAAGCTGGCCACGAGGCCTTCGAGGGCCTGGCCGGTCTGCTCCTCGATGACGTCGGTCAGCGGGCAGGCGGCACTGGTGAGGGTCATGTCGACCACGGCGTGCGCCTGTGCATCGACGGTCACGCCGTAGATCAGGCCGAGGTCGACGACGTTGATCCCGAGCTCGGGGTCGACGACATCGCGCAGGGCCTCTTCGACATCGGCCACATTAGGGGGGGTCATGGTCTCGCTCATCGCTCAGCCTTTCGGGGGGTTTGTTCAGGATCTCATGGTGGAGGGGTGGGAGGGGGAAGGAGACGCGGCAGCAATGGCCGAGATGTCGTAGCCGGCCTGGGCCAAGGCATCGAGGTATGCCGTCCAGCCCAGCAGCGCACACTTCACCCGCGCCGGATACTTGGCGACACCCGCCAACGCCACGGCGTCACCGATCTCCTCGGCCTCGCCGGGGTCGGCCCCCCGCGAGGTCAGCATGGCCTTGACGTGGCCATAAGTCATCAACGTGTCGGACACTGGTTCCCCGACGCATTCTTGGGCCAGGATCGACGTCGAGGCCATCGAGATGCTGCAGCCCAGGGCGTCGTAGGACAGGTCGGACAACACGGCCACGCCATCGGAGTCACCGAGGTGGACGCGCAGGGTGACTTCATCGCCGCACGTGGGGTTGATGTGGTGAACCTCCGCGCCGAACCCCTCACGCAACCCAGCACCCACGGGGCGCTTGGAGTGATCGAGGATCAGCTCGCCATACATATCCATCAACTGGCCCCTTTCAGACGTTGATGCCGAACACGGCGGGCACCTCGTCGAGGGCCCCCACGAACGCGTCGATCTCGTCGGTGGTCGTGTAGATGCCGAAACTGGCCCGCGTGCTGGCGCTCAGGCCAAGACGCCGGTGCAGCGGCCACGCACAGTGGTGCCCGGTGCGCACCGCGATCCCCCGGTCGTCCAACACCTGGCCGACGTCGTGCGGATGAATGTCCGCAACGGTGAAGGCCACAGCGCCCACGCGGACGGCCGCGTCCGTGGGTCCGAGCACCGTCACCCACGGCCGACTCGCCAACGCGTCGAGGGTATGCCGCATCAGGACCTCATCGTGAGCTGCGACGCGGTCCATGCCCACCTCGGTCAGGTAGTCACACGCTGCCGCCAAGCCGACGGCTTGAGCGGCCACGGGCACGCCGGCCTCGAACCGCTGCGGCGGCGGGGCGTAGGTCGAACCCTCCATCCGGACGATCTCGATCATCGAGCCACCGGTGAGGAACGGCGGCATCGCGGCCAAGAGCTCCGCCCGGCCCCACAGCACGCCGATCCCCGACGGGCCGAGCACCTTGTGACCGGTGAAGACCACGAAGTCGGCGTCCAGCGCAGAAACATCGACCGGTAGGTGCGGGACGGACTGGCACGCGTCGACGACCACGAGGGCGCCCACGGCGCGGGCGGCCGAAACATACGGTCGCAGGTCGTTGTGGGTGGCCAGCACGTTGGACACGTGCGTCAAAGCGACAACGCGCGTCTTGTCGCCGATGACCGTCTCCGGTGCCTGCAGGTAACCCTCGTCGGTGACGTCGATCCAACGCAACGTCGCCCCGGTCCGCCGCGAGAGCTCCTGCCACGGCACGAGGTTGGCATGATGCTCCATCACCGACACGACGATCTCGTCGCCCGCCCCCAGCTGCAGCCTGGCGGCCACCTCGGGGTCCGCGCCATCGATCGCGCCCGGAGCGCCGGCGTTGCTCAACGCATACGCCACCAGGTTGATCGCCTCGGTGCCGTTCTTGGTGAACACCACCTCGTCGCTGTGTCCGCCGATGAACCGCGCGATGGTCGCGCGAGCGGACTCGAACGACTCGGTCGCCTCCTCGGCCAGCTGATGCGCACCGCGATGCACGGCCGCGTTGTGGCGGGTGTAGAACTCACGCTCAGCGTCCAACACCACCGACGGCTTCTGCGAGGTCGCGCCACTGTCGAGATAGACCAGCGGCCGGTCGTCGCGCACCGTGCGCGCCAGGATGGGGAAGTCAGCCCGAATCCGGGCCAACTCCCCTGCCTCCAGGGGGCGTGTGCTCAGCACGTCAGTCATGCGCGACAGACCGTCAGATGACTCAGGCCTGGACCGCGGTGTAGCGGTCGTAGCCTTCGTTTTCCAGGCGCTCGGCCAGCTCGGGTCCACCGGACTCGGCGACCTTGCCGTTGATGAAGACGTGCACGTGGTCCGGCTCGATGTAACGCAGGATCCGCGTGTAGTGCGTGATCAACATGACGCCGATATCACTGGAGCCCTTGATCCGGTTCACGCCCTCGGAGACGACCTTGAGCGCGTCTACGTCCAGGCCGGAGTCGGTCTCGTCCAGGATGCCGATCTTGGGACGCAACAACTCCATCTGCAGGATCTCGTGGCGCTTCTTCTCACCACCGGAGAAACCTTCGTTGACGTTTCGCTCGGCGAAGACGGGGTCCATCCGCAGCGCGGACATGGCTTCCTTGACGTCCTTGATCCAGTGGCGCAGCTTCGGCGCCTCACCGTCGATGGCCGTCTTGGCGGTCCGCAGGAAGTTGGACACGGTCACTCCCGGGACCTCGACCGGATACTGCATGGCCAAGAACAGGCCGGCCTGAGCGCGCTCGTCGACGCCCATCGCCAGCACGTCTTCACCGTCGAGGGTGACGGTGCCACCGGTCACGGTGTATTTGGGGTGGCCGGCGATCGAGTAGGCCAGCGTGGACTTGCCGGAGCCGTTGGGCCCCATGATGGCGTGGGTCTCACCCGAGTTGATGGTCAGGTCGACGCCGCGCAGGATCTCTTTGTCCCCTGCCTCGGTCTCGACGCTGACGTGCAGGTCGCGAATTTCCAAAGTGGTCATGCTTGCTGTGCTCCTTGCGTGTGGTGGGTGTCGTCACTGGCGGCAGATCCCGCTAGCTCGACGAAGACGTCGGTGCCGTCGATATGCACGGTGTGGACGGCGATCGGTATGAGGGCGGGCAGGCTGGTCGGCTTGCCGGTGACGAGGTCGAAACTCGAGCCGTGCAACCAGCACTCGATCTCAGATCCCTCGACGTCGCCCTCAGACAACGAAACATTGGCGTGGCTGCAGGTGTCGTCGACGGCGTGCACGACGCCGGCGGAGTCACGAGCGATGGCCACCTTGTGCCCGTCGATATCGGCCAACACAGCACCGACCTTCGGCAGGTCGTCCAGGGAACAGACGCGGATCAAGCCGGGGCTCCCGCGCCGACCGGGGACATGTCGAGCGCGAGCTCTTCCTCGATGGCGATCATCAGCGAGTCGACGATTTCCGGCACGCCGATCTTGGCCACGATGTCGGCGAAGAAACCGCGGACCACCAGTCGCCGGGCCTCGTCCTCGCTGACTCCGCGCGACATCAGATAGAACAGCTGCTCGTCGTCGAAGCGCCCGGTGGAGCTGGCGTGACCAGCACCGGCAATGTCGCCGGTCTCGATTTCCAGGTTCGGCACCGAGTCCGCCCGCGCGCCGTCCGTGAGGACCAGGTTGCGGTTCAGCTCGTACGTGTCGATGCCCTGCGCCTCGGCGCGGATCAGCACGTCGCCAACCCACACGGTGTGCGCGCTCTCGCCTTGCAGGGCGCCCTTGTAGGTCACCAACGACTTACCGTTCGGCATGTTGTGGTCGATGAACGAGCGGTGCTCCAGGTGCTGGCCGGCGTCCGCGAAGTACACCCCGAGCAGAGTCGCGTCGCCGCCGCTGCCCGCATACCGCACGTTGCTGTTCATCCGCACGATGGCACCGCCCAAGCTGACCGCGATGTGCTTGTATGTCGCATCGCGTCCCACCAGAGCCTCGTGCTGAGCGAGGTGGTTGGCGTCGTCGGCCCAGCGCTGCAGGGTGACCACGGTCAGGTCGGCCCCGTCGCCGACGATGACCTCGAGGTTGCCGGTGTGGTCGGCGGAGCCGGTGTGGTCCACGATCACCAGTGCTTTCGAGTGGTGACCGGCTTCCAGCACGTAGTGTCCGTTGCTGCGCTGGCCCGCTCCGGTGCCGTGCAGGTTGACCCGCACCGGCTCGGCGAACTCGGCCTCCGCCGGGATCGTGAGGTAGAGCGCGTCAGCGGTGTTGGCGGAGGCCACGACGGCTCCGCGGTCCTCGGGCACCAAGACCGTGCCACGCGGGGACACACCGAGCGCCAGCGAGCCTTGGGTCAGCTCGCCGGGCCCGCTGACCTCGATCGTGATCGGCTCACCGCTCGCCGTCGGCTCGTCGGCGAACAGCCCGCCAAGGCGGTCCACCGGCGTAAAGCGCCATTCCTCTTCCCGACCGTTCGGCACGGGGAAGTCGGCGACGTCGAACGAGCGGGTGCGAGCGGCGCGGGACTCATCCGGCACCCGGTCAACCGCGCTCTGCGGATCGACGTGGGTGGTGGCCTGAATCTTGGCTGTCGGTGTATCAGTGGTGGGGGTTTCGTTGGAGACCAGGGTCATCAGCCAACGGCTCCTTCCATTTGAAGTTCGATGAGGCGGTTCAGTTCGAGGGCGTACTCCATCGGCAGTTCGCGAGCGATGGGCTCGACGAACCCGCGCACGATCATGGCCATGGCCTCGGTCTCGGACATGCCACGGGACATCAGATAGAACATCTGGTCCTCGGACACCTTGGACACCGTCGCCTCGTGTCCCATTTGCACGTCGTCCTCGCGGACATCGACGTAAGGGTAGGTATCTGAACGGGAGATCTGGTCGACCAGCAACGCGTCGCAGACCACGCTGGACTTGCTGTGGTGCGAACCTTCCAGGACCTGCACGAGCCCGCGATAGGACGTGCGTCCCCCGCCACGAGCCACCGACTTCGACACGATGGTCGAGGAGGTGTGCGGAGCGGCGTGGACCATCTTGGACCCGGCGTCCTGGTGCTGACCCTCGCCGGCGAAAGCGACCGAGAGCGTCTCGCCCTTGGAGTGCTCCCCCAGCAGGAAGACGGCCGGGTACTTCATGGTGACCTTGGAGCCGATGTTGCCGTCGATCCACTCCATGGTGGCGCCCTCGGCGCAGGTCGCCCGCTTGGTGACCAGGTTGTAGACGTTGTTCGACCAGTTCTGAATGGTCGTGTAACGCACACGGGCGTTCTTCTTCACGACGATCTCGACGACCGCGCTGTGCAGCGAGTCACTCTGATAGATCGGCGCCGTGCAGCCCTCGACGTAGTGCACCGAGGAGCCTTCGTCAGCGATGATCAGAGTGCGCTCGAACTGGCCCATGTTTTCCGTGTTGATCCGGAAGTAGGCCTGCAGCGGGATGTCGACGTGCACGCCCGGCGGGACGTAGATGAACGAGCCACCACTCCATACGGAGGTGTTCAGTGCGGCGAACTTGTTGTCACCCACCGGAATGA
>JBASAZ010000122.1:0-7385 GCA_049650845.1 Ornithinimicrobium sp. | reverse complement strand
GGGGATCATCGCCGCTCGCGAGGACATCCTCACCGCTCGGTACTGCGCGGGCGCGGTCGCCGACGACGGCACCGGCACTGACGTCAACACCTACAACGTGATGGAAGTGCAGATGGCGCCCGGGGTGCCGGACCCGTTCGAGGCCGGGCTGGCCCGCTCCTTCGCCACGTCCAGCGCCTGCGGGGTGTGCGGCAAGGCCAGCATCGAGGCGCTGGCCGTGCGAGCGGCATACGACCTGAGCAGCGACACCGTGCGCGTGTCCGCCCACACCCTGCTGAGCTTGCCCGACCGGTTGCGCGAGGCTCAACCCACCTTTGAGCGCACTGGTGGCCTGCACGCGGCGGGGTTGTTCACCGCGGACGGTGAGCCGGTCGTGGTCCGCGAAGACGTCGGCCGGCACAACGCGGTCGACAAGGTGATCGGTTGGGCGATGCAGCAGGACATGCTGCCGCTGCGCGGGCACGTGCTGCAGGTCAGCGGGCGGGTCTCGTTCGAGCTGGCGCAGAAGGCCTATCTGGCGGGTGTCCCGATCCTGTCCGCGGTCTCCGCGCCGAGTTCGCTGGCCATCGACACGGCCTACGACGCGGGGATGACGATCGCGGGCTTTGTCCGTGGCCGTTCCCTCAACGTCTACACCCATCCGGAACGAATCGAGCTGTCCGTTCGCTGAACGACACGTGAAGTTGCGTCCAGGCTCTACGATGGAGGGTCATGTCTGTTAACGCGCCCCGCATGCTGCCCCCGCTGATCGATCGATTCGACCGGGTGCACCGGGACCTGCGCATTTCGCTGACCGACCGGTGCTCGCTGCGTTGCACCTACTGCATGCCCGAGCAAGGCGTGCCGTGGCTGGCCAAGACCACCATGCTGAGCACCGAAGAACTGATCCGGCTGGCTTCGGTCGCGGTGTCGCTGGGCATCACCGAAGTCCGGCTGACCGGGGGCGAGCCGTTGTTGCGGCGCGACCTGGTGGACGTGGTCGGCGGGATGTCCGCGATGCAGGGTGAGCAGGGACCGGTTGAGGTCTCGATGACCACCAACGCCCTCGGTCTGGACAAGGCCGCCCGGGCCCTGAAGGATGCGGGGCTGACCCGGGTCAACATCAGCCTGGACACCCTGCAGACCGAGACGTTCAAGCAGATGGCGCGGCGTGACCGGCTGGACGACACGCTGACCGGGATCCGCGCCGCCGCCGACGTTGGTCTGACCCCGCTGAAGCTCAACACGGTGCTGTTGCGTGACGTCAACGACCATGAGGCCGTCGACCTGCTCGCCTTTGCGCTCGAGCACGGTTACGAGCTGCGGTTCATCGAGCAGATGCCGCTGGACGCCGGTCACACCTGGCACCGCGAGTCCATGATCACCGGCGAGGAGATCCACGCCCGGTTGCGGACGGCATACGACCTGACCCCCGTGCCCCAACGAGGCAGCGCACCGGCGGAGCGGTTCTACGTCGATGGCGGCCCGGCCACCGTGGGCGTCATCGCCTCGGTGACCTCGCCGTTCTGCGGCAGCTGCGATCGGGTGCGGTTGACGGCGGACGGGCAGCTGCGCAACTGCCTCTTCGCCGCCGGTGAGACCGACCTACGGACGCCATTACGCGATGGTGCCAGCGACGAGGAGCTGGCCCAGATGTTCCGGGACAGCATCGGGGCCAAACTGCCCGGTCACGGGATCAACAACCCCGGGTTCCTGCAGCCCGGCCGCCCGATGAGCGCCATCGGGGGCTAGCGCACGCTCCTTATCGCGCCGGCGTTAGCCGCCAGCGAACGGGGGCAGCACGTCAAGCACGTCGCCGGGCGCCAGCGGAGTGTCGCGGTCGGAGACGTATCGCCCGCCCAACAGCAGCGAGCTGTGCCCGACGACATGACTCATCCGTGGGCCGTGGGCAGCGCAGGCGGCCGCTAGGACGGCGGCAACGTCCGTTCCGGTGACGATCTCCTCAGTGGTCCCGGCCGCCTCGGCAGCGGCCGCGAAGTAACGCAGTGTCGGCATGCCTCTCCCTTCATCGTCGTCTGCGCCATCCTCTCACCGCTTGCCCACGGCGCCGCGCCCGACCGTGGCCGACTCACCACGAATTCTGACTCACCAGGAATCATTGCCGACCGACACCGGGTTGCCCCCTCGACCACGAGACAGTTCACCCTTCGACCAAAGGGCATCATCATGCGCACCCTCAGCCTTCCCTTCCTCCACCGACTCTCCGATCTCGCTCCCCTGGCCCTGCGCCTGGGACTCGGCATCGTCTTCACCGTGCACGGCTGGCAGAAGCTGGACGGTGGTCCGGCAACCGGGTTCGGCGGCATGCTCACCGGGTTGGACGTGCCGGCGCCGGAATTCACGGCGTGGCTGGTCACGATCGCCGAGTTGGTCGGTGGCATCCTGCTTCTGCTCGGTTTGTTGACCAGGCTGGCCACGCTGCCGCTCATCGCCACCATGATCGGCGCCATTCTCCTGGTCAAGACCGACGTGGGGATCATTGCCGACCCGGGCGCCGGAGCCGGAGCAGAGCTGGACATCGCTTTGCTCGCCGGGCTCGTTGCCCTGATGCTGTTCGGCCCAGGCCGGGTGTCGGTCGACCACGCGATGGCCATCGAGCCACCGGCGCGGGTGGAGACCGCTCGGAGGTGAGCACCCTCGGCGCCACGTCAGCCCCGAGAGGTCAGTAGCGGGGAAGCGTGTCGTCCACCTCGTCGATCCAGGCGAGCATGCCGCCGTTCATGACCCGCACATCGCGGTGGCCGAGGCTGATCAGGTGGCGTGCGGCTCGTTCGGCTCGCGGCCCGACCTTGCACGTCACCACCACCGGGTGATCGCCGAGCAGGGACACGTCACTCCAGGCCAGCACATCCTGCAGGGGCACCGTCAACGCGCCAGGAATCGTGCCCAACTCATGCTCGGCGGGCTCGCGCACGTCCAACACCGTCGTGCCGGGCTCCCGCTCGGCCACAACGGAGGCCGACACGGTGACCAGGGGTGATGGCCGTTGCTCGACGCCGACCTCGGGGACCATGGCGGCGCCCCGCCCCGGGTTCGGTCGCAACGGGATCTCGCGGGTCGTCATACCCGCCACGTCGATCAGCATCACTCGACCGACCAACGGCGTCCCTGCCCCGGTGATCAGCTTGATCGCCTCGGCGGCCATGATCGAGCCGACCTGGCCGACCATGGCCCCCAACACCCCGGCGTCTGCGCAGGACGGCACGACCTCGGGCGGCGGAGCGGTGGGGAAGAGGTCACGCAGCTGGGTTGCCTCATCGGCAGGCACCATCGGCTCGGGCACGAAGGTGGAAACCTGCGCGTCGAAGCGCAACACCGCCGCCCACACCAGGGGCAGCCCCAACTCCACGCAGGCGTCGTTGACCAGATATCGGGTCGGGAAGTTGTCGGTGCCGTCCAGCACCAGGTCGTGCCCACGGATCAGGTCGCGCACCGTGTCGGCCCGCACGCTGGTATGCCGAGTGCTCACCGAGACCATGGGGTTCAGCTCGCGTAGGGCTCGGGCGGCGCTGAGCACTTTCGGCGTGCCGACGTCCACGGTGCGGTGCAGCACCTGGCGCTGCAGGTTGGACACCTCCACCACGTCGCTGTCGATGATCGTGATGTGGCCCACTCCGGCCGCCGCGAGATAGACCAGCGCGGGACACCCCAGACCTCCCGCGCCCACCACGCAGACCCGCGCGTTCAGGAGTCGGCGCTGACCCGGCATACCGATGCCTGGCACCAGCAGATGCCGTGAGTAGCGCTCGATCTGCTCGTGCGTCAACGCGGGTCCGAGTGCGACGAGGGGCGGTATCGAGGTCATGGATCCATCATCGCCCACCCCGGCACGCGAAGTCTGAGCCTAGGTCGTAACGTGAAGGCATGGATTTTCGATACCTCGGCAACAGCGGACTCAAGATTTCCGAAATCACCTACGGCAACTGGCTGACGCACGGCTCCCAGGTGGAGAACGACGTCGCCACCCAATGCGTACGAGCGGCCTTGGACGAGGGCATCTCGACCTTCGACACCGCCGACGTCTACGCGAACACCGTCGCTGAGTCGGTGCTCGGTGAGGCGTTGAAGGGCGAGCGCCGGGAGAGCCTGGAGATCTTCACGAAGGTCTACTGGCCCACTGGCCCCGGCGGCAAGAACGACACCGGCCTGTCCCGCAAGCACATCATGGAGTCCATCAACGGCTCGCTGCAGCGCCTGCAGACCGACTACGTCGACCTCTCCCACGCCCACCGCTACGACACCGAGACCCCGCTGGAGGAGACGATGCAGGCCTTCGCCGACGTCGTCCGACAGGGCAAGGCGCTGTATATCGGGGTCAGCGAATGGACTGCCGAGCAGATCCGTGCGGGGGTCGAGATGTCGCGTGACCTGGGCTTCCAGCTCATCTCGAGCCAGCCCCAGTATTCGATGCTGTGGCGTGTCATCGAGGACGAGGTCGTGCCGACCTCCCGTGAGCTGGGCGTCTCTCAGATCGTCTGGTCCCCGATGGCCCAGGGCGTCCTGTCCGGGAAGTACCAGCCGGGCGCTGAGCCACCGGCCGGGTCACGTGCCGCCGACGAAAAGGGCGGGGCCGACATGATCAAGCGCTTCATGAACGACGACGTGCTCACGCGAGTGCAGAAGCTGCAGCCGATCGCCGACGACGCCGGGCTATCCATGGCTCAGTTGGCGATCGCCTGGGTGCTCCAGAACGACAACGTGGCGGCCGCGCTCGTCGGCGCCTCCCGTCCGGAGCAGGTCGGCGAGAACGTCAAGGCGGCCGGGGTGAAGCTCGACAAGTCAACGATGAAGGACATCGACAAGGCCTTGGGCAAGATCGTGGAAAAGGACGGCGGGAAGACCGCAGAGACCGCCCCCCAGACCCGCGTGGCCTGATCGGCTGCGGGTGCGCCGGGCGGTGTTCGTGCCGCCGCCAGGCCGTAGCGTAGGGACGTGACTCCCGCCGCAGGCCGCGATTCGGCAGACCCCGCGACGTCGACACCCCGCGACGACGGCAGGGGGTGGTTGGCCCGTCGGATTTTCCCCGACGGGTCCACCCCCGACCCCCGGTTCAGCTTGGCCAACGAGCGAACCTTCCTGTCGTGGATCCGCACCGCGCTGGCCCTGCTGGCCGGGGGCATCGCGGTCGAGGCGTTCGCCGTGGTGGAGGACCCCTTCCGTAAGGGTGTGGCCATCTTGTTGCTGATGCTCGGGATGATGGTCAGCGGGGGCGCGTTCATGCGCTGGATCGGGGTGGAGCGGGCCATGCGTCACCAGGCCCCCCTGCCGCTACCGCTGATCGCCCCTGTGCTCGGGATCGGTGCCGCCCTGGGCGCTCTGGTCGTCATCGTCGTGATCGCGCTGGGCTGACCCGATGCCCCGCCCGGGAGCTCACGCCCACACCGCCGCTCAGGTCGACCCCGGCCTCCAGCCCGAGCGGACGGTGATGGCGTGGTCCCGTACCGCACTGGCGTGTTGCATCGTCAGCGCCATCACCGTCCGTTGGCTGCCGTTCTACGGCCCTGGGCTGTTGATCTTGCCCGCCCTGACGCTGCTCGCTGCCGTGGCCATCACCACCACGCAACAGCACCGCATACGAACCGCTGTCACCGCGATCAAGAGCGAAGGACTCGCGACCAACCCGCTCCCGATGCTGTGTTTGGTCGGGCTCTGCTGGGCTCTGGGTGCGGCCGGCCTCGCGCTCGTTTGGGTGCAATGAGTCTCGTCCGGCTGCAGTGAGGCGAGCGAAGACCGGAATCTGCGTCGTCCCTTCTCAGGGATGCGCTGGAGCGCCAACGTAGCGGCGAATCCGTCGGCGGGACAAAGAATCTGGCGGATTGTTCGGCGGCTTAAAGGAGTCAGCCGACGACGCTTCACTATCGATGGCGCGCATACGAAGTTGCACGCCGTCCGTGTGTGGGAGAAACTCGGAAGGCAAAGTCAAACATTCAACTGTATCTACCCGGATTCGAGAAAGGACAATCCACGTCGTGCAATGACTACGAATCCCTGGCACCCCGTCCCCTGCTCTTGGAGTCGCCATGCCTGATCGTCACGTCTTGGTCATTCCCGTACACGCCGACCGTGTCAGTCTTCACCAGAGTCTTTCGGTCCTGATCAGCCACGGAATCCGGCACCAGGTCTGCCAGAGTCCCGCGTCGTCCGTGGCGGCGGTGAGCCGGGATCGGCCACTCCTGGCGTTGGTACACGGTGGCAACGTGAGTATCCCGTTGGTCCACGCGGTGGAGAAGGTGGCACAGGCGACCAATCTCCTGCTGCCCATATTGGTGCTGGCTGAACAGCTCACCGAAGCAGACGAGTACCGTCTGTTGTCCTCGGGGGCCCGGGATGTGCTCAGCGCCCCCGTCGCGCCCACCAGACTGAGAATGCAGATCCTGGCCATGCGACGGGCCGCGATCGGTGACGCCGGTGCCACCAAGCACTACACGTGCGGGCCGATGAGCATCGACGTGGGACGGCGAGAAGTGACCATTCACGGCGAGGAGATCGACCTCACCCGGAGCGAGTTCGACCTCCTCGTGGCTTTGGCCCGTGACCCTCGCCGCGTCGTAACCCGCGAAGAACTGTGCTCGACCATCGGGCGACCCGGCAACGGCAAAGCGGTCGAGTCGCACCTGAGCCGGCTGCGCAAGAAAGTCACCACCACCAGCGGGTCGCGACTCATCGAGCCGGTGCGCGGGGTGGGCTATCGCCTCGGCGTCGTCCAGTCCATCCAACGCGTGAGCTGAGTTGCACCACCGGCCGGTGCCGTTATCGACGGCTCCAGCGCATCCAGTGCACGCTCAGCGGCACGATCACCGCGGCGAGGAGTGACCCCGCGTAGAACGCCCAGAACAGGGCCACGCTGGTCACTGCGATGCCGATGTCCGCCACTCGAGCCGGCGTCAACTTGTCCCGCCGAGGACCTTGGGACGAAGACGCCGAACGACCGGTGCGAGAGCGCACTCGCCTCAGCACCAGTCCCGGGACCCCGGACAACGCCCCCGGCTCAGCAGCGCGGGTCGACTGCTTGGCCTGGAGCGCAATGGCCGTTCGCAACGCCCACGAGCACACCGGCGCAATGAGTCCGAGCGTGATGACCGCAGCGACTGCCTCCGTGTCCGACACGCTTCCTTGCGACGCCGAGACCAGAGTCCACCCCCACGCGAGGGTGTAGAGCACGATGATGCTGGAGACCGCGTAGATCTCGATTTCGGTGACCGCCCGCGCACGGTAGCCCCTAGACCGGTGCTCTGCGGGCTCGTCCACCGCCTCATTGTGCGGGACGACACTGGGCGTCGCCCCGCCATAGGCTGCCTACCGCGCTGCAGAACCGGTGGACCGTGAGGACCGTCGTCCGGCCCCGCCCTGTCCGCCCCGGGGCCCGTTGTGGCCCCGGGCCCGGT
>JBASAZ010000121.1:0-7267 GCA_049650845.1 Ornithinimicrobium sp. | reverse complement strand
CCGAGGACGAGAAATACGCGTCGCAGTACATACCGCACGGGGAGGTTCGCGTGATCCCAGGCGTGTGGGGACACTTCGCCGGAAGCGGCGACAGTCCCGTAGATCTCCAGTGGATTGACACTGTCATGAAAGAACTACTCAAGAGCTAAAGAGGCCGCAACGGGGCCATTGCCGCGGATCGAATCCCTCTTGCTCCTGACGCTCTGGCTGCACCGCTGGCGTCGGTTACCTTCGGATTCGCGGTCACCTCGCGGTCACTCTCCAAGCTGAGGTCATTCCCATTGCCACACCGCTCGTCGTGCCCGTGGCGTTCGGGATTTGCGCTGTGGGTGTGCTCGGCGGGGGTCTCTGGCAGGTCCGAAACGGCAATCGCATAGGTGACGAGGCCTGGCTCAAGGTCAAGGGTGTGCCCTGCTCGTAGTTCCTGCAGATAGTGTTCGGTCGCGTCCTCGCGGACTTGGATCCGTGTCAGGATGCTTGTCTGCTGATCCGCTCTTCCAACGCTCCCTGCAGAAGCGTCACGAGCGCCTCGAGCTGTAGGTCGGAGGAGTCGGAGATCTCCTGGTCGGCGCCGTCGAGCGCTCGAGCGGCCAGTCCCGCCTTGCTGTCGATGAGCTCGGCGATCCTCGTGTCGAGGGTCTGGGCGGCGATGATTCGCCACGCGGTGACGGGCTCGTCCTGCCCTATCCGGTGGACGCGGTCGATGGCCTGGGTTTGCTCGGCGTGGGTCCATGACAGTTCCGCGAGCACGAGGTTCGAGGCGACCTGCAGGTTGATGCCGACGCCGGCCGCGGTCAAGGAGCACACGACGACGGCCACGTCCGGGTCGTTGGTGAACGCGTCGATGTGCTTCTGCCGGACCGATGCCGTCTGGTCGCCGCGGATGGAGGCGTACCGGATGCCCCGCTTGGCCAAGGTCGCCTCGGCGGTGTCCATGACATCGATGTGCTTGGCGAAGAAGACGACTTTACCGGCGCTGCGGGCGAGCTGCGCGGCGTAGTCGGCCGCGAGGCCAGCCTTGGCCTGGCCGATGCGCCGCATCATCGTGAACACGTTCTCATCCGACTTCTTCGTCGCCTTGTTCACCCGCTCCCACGCGGCCACCTGGCGCACGAGGGCGTGGTCGATGTCCTCCATGACGTCGCTGGCGGGCCGCGCCTGCAGCGCCCGCTCATAGCGCGCGAGGAGGCGACGGGCCAGGCTCTGCTCGGCGGCCCGCAGGGACCGCCCGGCCTCGTCGTCGATCTCGACGGGAACGTCGGCCACGCGGCGGGCGGGCAGGTCCGCGGCCACGTCCACCTTGCGTCGTCGCACGATGCCGCGGTCGATGACGGCCACGCGAGCGGCAGCGGAGAAGCCACGGTCGGCCGGTGTCAGACCGATCTCCTCCAACGCCGCCATCAACTCACCTACCGGCTTGGTCTCATCAACCCAGCCGAGGAACTGCCAGATCGCCGTGAAGTCCTCGATGTCGTTGATCAGCGGTGTGCCGGTGAGGGCCATCAGCAGCGGATTGGTGGTCCGCGTGCGGATGCGCTTGGAGAGCATCAGGACGTTCTGGGACCGCTGCGACTTCGGGTTCTTGATGTAGTGCGCCTCGTCGACCACCATCCCGCGCAGACCCAGCTCCCCGAGCCAGCCCACGTGCCGGTCGAGCACCTCGTAGTTGACGATGATGATGTCCGCGAAGCCGTCGATCGTCTCACCGTCGCCGTGGACCACCGTCGCGGGGTGGCTAGGCGTCCACAGGCTGGCCTCGCGTGCCCAGTTCACCTTCACCACGTTCGGCACGACGACGAGTAACGGGTAGGCGTCCGCCGCCTGCGCGGCGAGCAGCGCCTGTGCCGTCTTGCCCAGGCCGGGTTCGTCGGCGAGCAGGAACGTCCGGTGTCCCGTGGCCGCGGCAGCGACCAACCTGCCCTGGTGCGGCATGAGTTCCAACCCACCGGGCCCCCGGGCGGTGACCGGCTCCGGCAGGTCCATGCACGACATCGCGCCGCCGTCCTCAAAGGACTTCAGCAGCGGCCCGATGAGTTCCCAGCCCAGGAGGCGACGGGGCTTGACGGTGGGCTTAGCGGCGGCGGAGTAGTCGGGTTCGAGGAAAGGGTTGGCGAGCTGGCGAGACACCACAGACCGGGGCACCACCCGGCGCTGTTCGGCCGCCGTGGGCGCGGGGGGTTCGACGGACTCCTGCGGTACCTCGATGCCGGCCGCCTCGAGGAGCTCGCGGCGCAGCGACCGCGCATGGTCGGAGATGGCGGCGTCGTCGGCGAGCAGCCCAAGCAGGGAGGTGTCGCGGGCGGCCGTCGTCGCGAGGATGGTGGCGATACCGTCGAGGCGCTTCAGCTCCTCAGCGCGCCGGGTCCCGGACTGCACCTCGTCCGCCTTCACGCGGGCGCGTTCCTCGCGCATGAGAAGCCCCACCACCTGGAACTTGGTCCGGATCGACGGCAGCACGCGGCCACGCTGGACCTCGGACTCGACCTCGCGGACGGTCATGGCGAGCACGGGGATGATGCCGTCGTTGTCTTGGCGGGGTCGCCGTCGGGTGCGCGTGCGTGCGCCGTTCTGACGCTGGGCTCCTCGAGCCACGGACCCCTCCTCGGAGCGTTCGGTCATTCCTGTGCGTCGGGACCGAGCCCACGCCACACCCGCAGGCGGCCGAGGGACGTCCGACCACCCTCAATCTGTCCGAGCAGCCTCAATCTGCAGACGTCCCGGGGCGCGAACTGGTCCAGCGGATCTCGACAAGATCGACGCGTTGGATGGATTCAGCGCGATAACAGCACCAGGGTACCGCGTGCCGCGCCCTTGTCCGCCCTCGGGAAAGCCCTACCGGCGCTCCAGCCGCCGAAACGACACCGTGGTGCTGGCTCGACGATGCGTTTGCTCGTAAAGACGATGAGTTAGCGTTCGGAAAATCGATCGTGCGAGCACCCTGGCAGGCCTAGACGCGGGAGTCGGCGGGGTTGAAGAGGTTGAGCATGGTCGAGACGATGCTGACGATCAGCGCCCCGAGGATCGCGTCCCACCAGAAGTGGCGGACGTCAAAGGCCAATCCCAGGCCCGAGGCCGCCCACGAGGTGATGGACAGCATGATCGCGTTCAGCACGAACGTGAACAGTCCCAACGTCAGGATCAGCGCTGGCAGCGTGAGCACGAACAGGATGGGCTTCAGCACCGCGTTGAGCAGCCCGAAGACCAGGCCGACAGCGCCGACGGTGATGACGGTGGTCAACGTGTCGGAGCTCTCGCCGAAGACGATGCCCGGCACGATCAGTGAAGCCACCCACAACGCCACGCCGTTGGCCAGCACGCGAAAAAGAAAGGATCCCATCGCGCCATCGTGGCACGTCGCCTTGAGGTGCGGCTGTGAACGATCGGTCTAGGGTGAGGCCATGACCGACCACGACCAGCCTGAGGAGTCACTGGTGCGGTTGCGCACCACCCTCAGCGCGGTTCCGGCCTACAAGCCGGGCAAACCCGCCACGGCCACCGCCGGCCGGACGGCATACAAGATCAGCTCGAACGAAAACCCCTATCCGCCCCTGCCGTCCGTGCTCGAGGCGGTCGCGGAAGCCGCCCAGTCGATGAACCGATACCCCGACATGGCGGTCACCGAGCTTACCCAGGAGATCGCCGAGCGCTTTGACGTGCCGGTCGAGCACATCGCCACCGGCACCGGCAGCGTCGGCGTGCTCACCCAGCTGGTGGCCATCACCTGCGATCCAGGCCACGAGGTGGTCTACGCCTGGCGCTCGTTCGAGGCCTACCCGATCATCATGGCGCTGGCCGGGGCGACGTCCGTGCAGGTGCCGCTGGACGCCGAGGCGCGGCACGACCTCACCGCGATGGCCGACGCCATCAGCGCCCGCACCCGCCTCGTGCTCATCTGCACCCCGAACAACCCGACCGGACCCGCGGTGCGCGAGGACGAGCTGCGCGAGTTCCTCGATCAGGTGCCCGCCGACACGTTGGTGGTCATCGACGAGGCCTACCTCGAGTTCAACACCACCGAGGATGCCCCCGACGCCCTGGCGCTCTATCGCGAATATCCCAACGTCGCCGTGCTGCGCACCTTCTCTAAGGCCTACGGCCTGGCCGGACTGCGTGTGGGGTATGCCGTGGCACCCGAACGCGTCGCCACCGCCCTGCGCAAGGCGGCCACCCCGTTCGGTGTCTCGGACATTGCGCAGAAGGCCGCGATCGCCAGCCTGCGCGCCTACGACGAGCTGCAGGTCCGCGTCGCTGCCCTCATCGAGGAGCGGTCGCGGGTCTGGCAGGCGCTGCGCGATCAAGGGTGGAACGTGCCGCAGACCCAGGCCAACTTCGTCTGGATGCCGCTGGGCGAGAACACAATGGACTTCACCGAAGCCTGCGGCAAGGCCGGTTTGACGGTCCGCCCCTTCCCGGGCGAAGGGGCCCGGTGCAGCATCGGCGAAACCGAAGCCAACGACCGATTCATCGACGTCGCCGGACAGTACGCGGCGCCGACACACGAGACCTAGGTGAACAACCTGCGCAGATTCGCTAGATTCAGCAGTTGGACCAGTCGAAGGAGGGTCGTGTGAGCGACAACGAAGTCGCCCCGGAGCCGCACAGTGTTGCCACGCATGAACCGCCGGTGGTGGATGTCACCGATGGTGGACCCGAGATGGTCCAGTTCCTCGACGCCCAGGGGCAGCGCGTCGAGCCCTCACCCGCCAGTGAGCCCTATGCGGCATACCTGGATGACCTGACCGCGGAGGATCTGCGCAGCTTCTATCGCGACCTGGTCCTAGTGCGCCGGGTCGACTCCGAGGGGTTTGCGCTGCAGCGTCAGGGCGAGCTGGGGTTGTGGCCCTCGCTGCTGGGTCAGGAGGCTGCCCAGGTCGGCGCCGGACGAGCCATGCGGCCCCAGGACTATGCCTTCCCGGGCTATCGCGAGCACGGGGTGGCGTGGTGCAAGGGCGTCGACCCGGTCAATCTCCTCGGCATGTTTCGCGGGGTCAACCACGGCGGGTGGGACTCGGCGGAGAACAACTTCCACCTCTACACGATCGTCATCGGCAACCAGATGCTGCACGCCACCGGATACGCGATGGGGGTGGCCCGGGACGGCGACGTCGGCACCGGTGACCCCGAGCGCGACACCGCGGTCATGGCGTTCACCGGCGACGGGGGGACGGCCCAAGGCGACTACAACGAGGCGCTGGTCTTTGCCGCGGTGACCCAGTCCCCGGTGGTGTTCTTCGTGCAGAACAACCACTGGGCGATCTCGGAGCCGAACGACAAACAGTTCCGCGCCCCCATCTATACGCGAGCGGCCGGCTTCGGCTTCCCCGGCATCCGGGTCGACGGCAACGACGTCCTCGCGACGTATGCCGTCACCCGGGACGCGTTGGACCGCGCCCGGTCCGGGCAAGGGCCGACGCTGATCGAGGCGTTCACCTATCGGATGGGCGCACACACCACCTCCGATGACCCGAGCAAATACCGGATCGCCGCCGAGGTCGACCTGTGGCGACAGAAGGACCCGATCGACCGAATGCGGGCCCACCTGCTCGCGGAAGACCTGGTCGACGACGCCTGGCTCACCGCGTTGGACGACGAGGCGGACGTGTTGGCCAAGCGCATCCGCCGCGAGTGCCAGCAGATGCCCAACCCGCCGCACTCGGAGATGTTCGAGCACGTATATGCCGAACCTCACCCCTTGGTGGCCCGCGAAGCCGCCGAGTTCGCGGACTATCACGCCGGATTCGAGGACGACTGATGACCGAGTCCGTGCGCAAGATGAGCATCGCGAAGGCCCTGAACGCCGGGCTGCGCGAGGCGCTGGATCAGGACCCCACCGTCGTCCTGATGGGCGAGGACGTCGGCAAGCTGGGCGGTGTCTTCCGGATCACCGAAAACCTGCAGAAGGACTTCGGTGAGGACCGCGTCATCGACACCCCGCTGGCCGAGTCCGGCATCCTCGGCACCGCGATCGGCCTGTGCCTGCGCGGCTATCGCCCGGTGGTCGAGATCCAGTTCGACGGGTTCGTCTATCCGGCGTTCGACCAGATCGTCAGCCAGGTCGCCAAAATGCACTACCGCTCCCTGGGCAAACTGAAACTCCCGATGGTGATCCGGATCCCGTATGGCGGGGGCATCGGCGCCGTGGAACACCACAGTGAGTCCAACGAGGCCTACTTCGCGCACACCGCCGGGCTGCGGGTCGTCACCTGCGCGACGCCCGAAGACGCCTATTGGATGGTGCAACAGTCGATCTCCAGCGATGACCCGGTCGTGCTGTACGAACCCAAACGGCGCTATCACGAGCGGGGCCAGATCGAGATGGCCGCCCAGGCGCCCTACGGACTGCACGACGCGGCGGTGCGGACCGAGGGCCGCGACGTCACGCTGCTGACCTACGGGCCGATGGTCAAGGTCTGCATGGCCGCCGCCCAAGCCGCCGAGATCGACGAGGGCCCCTCGATCGAGGTCATCGACCTGCGCTCGCTGTCGCCGCTGGACGTCGAGACCATCGCGGCCTCGGTGACCAAGACCGGTCACGCGGTGGTGGTCAGTGAGGCGCAGACGTTCGTCGGGGTGAGTGCCGAGCTCGCCGCGTTGGTGCAGCAGGAGTGCTTCTTCCACCTCGAGGCGCCCGTGCTGCGGGTCGGCGGCTACAACATCCCCTACCCACCGAGTCGGCACGAAGAAGTCTTCCTGCCCGACCTCGACCGCATCTTGCACGCGGTCGACATCGTCCTTAACTACTAAGTCCTGAACTACTAAGGAGTCATCGTGCCGCTGTTTCCGCTGCCCGACCCCGGTGAGGGACTCGTCGAAGCCGAGATCGTGACCTGGAAGGTCAAGGAAGGCGATCAGGTCAAAACCAACGACATCGTGGTCGAGGTCGAGACCGCCAAGTCGCTGGTCGAGCTGCCGATCCCGTATGACGGTGTGGTCCGCAAACTGCTCGTCGCCGAGGGTGACACGGTCGAGGTCGGCAACCCGATCATCGATATCGACGACGGCGAAGGTGGGCCTGAGGCTGAGGGTGGGCCTGAGGCTGAGGGTGAGCAGGCGTCCGGCGCTGCTACGGCGAAGCCTCCCGCCGAGGACGTCGCCGACGGGGAGCGCCCCGACGACATGGTGCCCTCGGTATCCACGCAGTAGCCGGCGTCGGCTTCGGCCGAGGAGCCCAAACGCGAGGCCAACCTGGTGGGATACGGACCGTCGGCAGGTGCCACCACCCGGCGTCGGCGCAAAGGCCACGAACAGGCCCCCGAGGACACGGAGT
>JBASAZ010000120.1:0-1677 GCA_049650845.1 Ornithinimicrobium sp. | reverse complement strand
TGCGTCAGCGCTGGGATGGCCACCTCGCCGTGCATCCCGCAGAATCCGAAGACCCCCTGAGAAACGCGTCCATAGTTGAAGCGGCTGGGCGAACCTAAGTTCGCCCAGCTTGGCATCATTCCCCGATTGCCACGCCCTCGCGACGGGGATCCGCGCCACCGGTGAGTTCGTCGCCGACAGCGATGATATGGAGACCAGAGGTCAGGTCCCTGATGGAGGTCTCGAATCCCATGTCCTGCAGTTGCGCCTCCAGCGATGTCGCGGCCGTACCTTCCTCGAGGTCGTAAGTTCCGAACCGGTTGACGAGATGTGGCATCGCGGCGGCTTGCTGGACGTCCATGCCCCAGTCGAGATGCGCGATGATCGCCTGGGCGACGTAGCCGATGATCCGGCTGCCACCGGGCGATCCCACGACCATGACCGGAGCTCCGTCCTGCATGACGATCGTCGGCGCCATCGACGATCGCGGACGCTTTCCGGGTTCGACCCGGTTGGCGATCGGCACGCCCTCCGACTGGGTCTCGAAGCTGAAGTCCGTCAGCTCGTTGTTCAGCAGGAAGCCCCCCGACATGAGGCGGGACCCGAAGCCGTTTTCGATGGTCGTGGTCATGCTGAGGGCGTTGCCGTCGGCATCGACGATCGAGATATGGGAGGTCGACGGGAACTCGATGCTGAGATCGTCGGCCCAGAGCTGTGCATGGTCCCATTCGGGCATGCCTGGCGACACTTCGGGCAGGCTGTCGTCTCCGGCCAGAAGTTCGGCACGCGATGCGAGGTATGCCGGTGCGACGAGGCCCGCGGTGGGCATCGGTACGTAATCGCTGTCAGCCATGTAGCGGCCGCGGTCGGCGAAGGCGAGGCGGCTGGCATCGCCGATCAGGCGCCAGGCGTCCGGGCTGGCCGGGCCCATGGCGGCAATATCGAAACCATCCAGCATTCCCAGAATCTGCCCGACAGTCAGCGCGCCCGAGGACGGTGGGCCCATGCCGCAGATGTCGCGACCCCGGTAGGCCGCGCAGACCGCCGGCCGTTCCACCACGTCGTAGGTGGCAAGGTCCACTTCGGCCAGAACACCGGGCAGGGCGGCGGAGGTGACCGTATCGACGATGCCGGCGGCGATGTCTCCGGTATAGAACGCGTCGGCGCCCCCCTCGGACAAGGCCGTCAGGGTCTGGGCGTAGGCCGGGTTCTTCAGTAGGTCGCCTGCTGCGATCGGGGTGCCGCCCGGCAGAAAGTAGTCAGCTGTTCCCGGGCTGACCGCGAGGTACTCGGTGTCCTCGCCGACCAGCATGGCGAGGCGCGGCGACACCTCGAACCCGTCGGTCGCCAGCGAAGTGGCGGTCTTGAACAGGTCCGGCCACGGCAGCTTGCCCCAGCGGTCGTGGGCATCCTGCAGCAGCATGGGTGTGCCGGGCGTGCCGACGCTGAGCCCGCCGACGACCGCGTCGAAGAAGCCCATCGTCTCGCCCGCGTCGTCCTGGAACAGCGTGGGCGTAGCGGCCATCGGCGCCGTCTCGCGTCCGTCGAGCGTCGTAAGCGCGCCCGATGCCGCATCGTACCACACAAGGAACGCGCCGCCGCCGAGGCCCGACGACTGCGGCTCGACCAGCCCCAGCACCAGTTGCGCCGCGATCATCGCGTCGGCTGCACTGCCGCCCGCGGCGAGCATGTCGGCAC
>JBASAZ010000119.1:0-5459 GCA_049650845.1 Ornithinimicrobium sp. | reverse complement strand
GGTCGGCTAGTCCGGCCCGGTGGTCAGAGGCGCTGGACGGGTAGGCACCGAGCCTAGACTTCGGCAGATGAGCGATCGGATCTTTCACATCGCGGACGCGTCACAGTGGACTCACGCGCTCGCCCAGGGCAGCTATGCGCAGTCCACGCGTGGGCGGACGCTGGAGCAGGTCGGCTTTATTCACGCCTCGTCGTGGGAGCAGCTGGCACCGGTTGCCGAGTTCGTCTATGCCGGCGCGAGCGAGACGGTGAGGGTGCTGGAGATCGACGTCGCGATGCTGGCGGCGACGGGTGTGCAGGTCCGCTACGAGCACGGCGACCCCGATGACACGTCCTCGCCGCTGTATCCGCACATCTACGGCCCCCTTCCCACCTCGGCCGTATGCCGCGTGCTGAGGGCCGGTTTCGACGCCGACGGAGCGTTTGTGGTGGATCGCGACAGCTCGATTCTCGACCTCGCGCCCTAGCCGCACCAAGCGGTCCACCTTCGCCCTAGCCGCACCAAGCGGTCCACCATCGGCACGTTAGCCGACGGCCGAGGAGATCTTGCCCAACACCTCGGGCCACCGGGCATCCAGCCGAGCTCCGCCGAGGCGCACCCCCCAGCGCACGACCAGCAGGCCCCATACCGGGCCGATCGCCAGCATCGCCCATCCCAGCGGTGGAAGCCAGATCGCGGCGACCACGACGGCGACCACCGGCAGCGACACGGCGATCGAGAGCACCATCGAGGCAATGACCGCCACGAACGACTCAAACGAGGTGCCACCGCCGGACGAAAACGGATTCGCCCCCGGAGGAGGCGCCGGGCCCTGCCAGAGCGCGGTGACGCAGACGGCCACGCCTACGCCGCCGCCCAACAGCGCCGCGGCCAGACCCACGATCCGGGGCAGCAACGCCCACTCGCCGGTCAGCGCGGCCAGGCTCACGGCGCTCAGCGCGACCAGCGGCACCGACCAGGTGAGGACCCCCAAGGCTCGGCCGGCCAGATCCACCCGACCCGGGATGCCCGAGGAGATCTGCGTCCAGAAGGCCGATCCGTCATAGGAGATGTCCTGGCTCAGGGAGATGCCGACGACGAAGGCCAGCAACACCGGCAGCCACGCCAGCCACGGCTCGACTCCGGTGCTGATCACGCTGGCGAGCGTCACTGCCACGGGGGCGATGATGACGCCCGCGATCGAGGCGACGTACCGAGGGTCGCGCCGCCAATACCGCAGGCACTTCGCGGCGCCCGCACCCACCGCGTTCTGGGGAAGGGCGCGGTCCAGCCACGACCCGCCTTCGCGCCCGCGCACCGACGATGAGCTGCTCGCCGCGCTCGAGGTCAGCCGCACGCTGAGGAAGTGCTGCCACACGGCGCCCAACGCCACCACCAAGACCGCGGACAAGGCCAGTTTGGTGACCGCCGCAGCAGGCGCACCCGAGGCAGCGTCCGCGGGGGCCGACCATGGCCAACCGAGCGGAGTCCAGGCCAGCACCGCCACGACGCCGCGCACCCGGCGCAGCATGTCCTCGGGGTTCTCGGCCACGACCGCGTTGAGGGCGTTGAACCCCACCCCGAACGTCATGAATGCGACCAGCAGAAGGATGCTGGCGAGGTCCTTGAATCGACGCGAGCTCAGCAGCTCGGCCAGTGCGGAGGTCAACACGCGAGCCGACAACAGGCAGATGAGTATGCCGAGCAGCGCCCCGATGAACGCGACGAGGGCAGGACCGATGCCGCGGCTCCAGGTCACGACGGTCGCCAACGAAATGCCGATGGTGACCAGGCCGGGCACGCCGACCGCACCCGCGGCCAACAGGCCCGGCACCAGCTGGCGTGCTGAGACCGGAAGCAGCGCGAAGCGGCTCGGGTCGAGGGTCTCGTCGGCGCCGAAGAGCAGAATGGGCAACACCATCCACCCGATGATCAGGGCCGCTCCACCTAGGACGACGGGGATGCTGGCATCGCCGACCGGCAGCAGCCGCGCAGCAGCCACGCCCACGACGCCGAGCACGAGGAAGCCGAGACCGGTGATGAGTCCGATGATGACCCCGACCACACGCCACGCGGACTGGCGCATCATGTTGCGCAGCAGGGTCAGCTTCAGTCCGACGAGGAGCGCAACCACGCCAGTCCCTCCGGGTTGCTCGCCTTGGTGCCGACCAGGGTGAGGAACCGTTGCTGCAGTGAGGTGCCTGCGCGGACTTCGTCGAGCGTGCCGTGGGCCAGGACGCGGCCGGAAGCCACGACCGCCACGCGGTGGCACAGGTTTTCCACCAGCTCCATCACGTGGCTGGACAACACCACGGTGCCGCCGCCGGCCACGAACTGGCGCAGGATCGAGCGGATCACCTCACCGGAGACGGGGTCAACGGCTTCGAACGGCTCGTCGAGGAGCAACAGCCGTGGCGCGTGGATCAACGCACAGGCCAGTCCCACCTTCTTGGTCATTCCGGCGGAGTAGTCCACCACCAACGTGTTGGCGTCCTCGCTCAGGTCCAGCGTGCTGAGCAACTCTTCGGTCCGCGGCCCGAGGTCCTGGGTCGGGACACCGCGCAACCGACCCACATACGTCAGCAGCTCGCGTCCGGTGAGACGGTCGAACAGGCGTAGTCCATCTGGCAGCACGCCCATCAGGGACTTGGCCCGGCGCGGATCGGACCACACGTCGTGGCCCAACACGGTGGCGCTGCCGTGAGTGGGGCGCAGCAGCCCGGTGGCCATCGACAAGGTGGTGGTCTTGCCGGCGCCGTTCGGGCCCACCAGGCCAAACATCACCCCAGCCGGCACGGTCAGCGACAGATGGTCGACGGCTCGCTTGGCGCCGAAGTCGCGCACCAGGTCGGTCAGCATGAGCGCGGGCGGATCAGACATGACGGGCACGCTAACAGCGCAGCCAAGGCCCTCCGTCAAGTTGCCCCGAAGCCGCCGCCGGGGCAGAGTCGTGGTCATGTGCCGATCAGTCACCACCGTGGTCTTCGACGTCAACGAAACCCTGTCCGACCTCAGTCCGCTGGGGGACCGGTTCAGCGACGTGGGCGCCTCGGCTGAGTTAGCGTCGTCGTGGTTCGCCTCCGTGTTGCGCGATGGGTTTGCGTTGTCGACGTGTGGACAGATGGCTCCCTTCGCCGAGATCGGCAAGAGCCTGCTGGCCACGCTCTTGCCGGCATCCTTGGACCGCCCGCTCGCGGACGCGATCGAGCACATCATGGAGGGCTTCACCTCCCTCGACGTGCACGGTGATGTGCCCGCTGGGGTGGCTGGTCTCCACGACGCCGGGTTGCGACTGGTGACGCTGTCGAACGGCTCTGCGGGGGTGGCCGATGCGTTGCTCACCACCGCCGGACTGCGCGAGCGCTTCGAGTCCTTGATGTCCGTCGCGGATGCCGGACTGTGGAAACCTGCGCGGGCGGCATACGACTATGCGGCGCAGGCCTGTGGGGTCGAGGGGTCGCAGATGCTGCTGGTGGCGGTCCATCCGTGGGACATTCACGGTGCCCACGTTGCCGGCCTGCAGACGGCGTGGATCAATCGCTCGGGTGGGGACTATCCAGACCACTTCTCTCGCCCGGATATCGAGATCTCCGGGCTCGATGAGCTTCCCGCGGCCCTGGCCAGTCGCCAGTAGGCCGCGAGCGCCGGTCGCGAGAGTTGGCCTTGCCGGGGTGCTGGGCTGATGGTTCGGTACCAACGAGCTGACCACCTCACGCGCCGAGGCCCGCGGTTCAACCGGCCTCGGTGAACAAGCAGAACGGATGACCGGCCGGATCCACCAGCACGCGCACTGCGGCCTGGGGCTGGGTTTTCGCGAGTGTGGCTCCGCAGGCCTGCGCCCACTCGACCGCCGCGTCGAGGTCGTCGACGTAGATGTCGAGATGCTGAGTCGCCACCGGACGCCCCGGTTCAGCCGGCCAGACCGGGGTCTGCCAGCACGCTTCATACTCCACGTTCACCGTCAGCGACCCTCGCTCGTGCGTGGCCCGCAACTGCGCCCACCCGGCTTCGGGCGGTTCGCCCGGTCCGGCCGCCTCGGAGTCGTTGACGGTGGTGCCGAGCAAGCGTGCGTAGAAATCGGCGAGCGCCCGCGGGTCGGGAGCCCCAATCGTGACGGATGTGAGCTGCAGACGAGGACGTTCGCTCATGGCGGTGATGCCTCCTGGTGGCCGATCATGGTCGAGGAGCCAGGCGGGGTTGCCCACGGGGTGCGAGGGTGGGGCTGCTGACAGAATCGTAGTCATGGCGACCTTCACCGGGCGCGGCTCCGTGCCGGCACGATCACTGGTGGTGCTCGGGTTGGCCGGCGGGACGGCATACCTCGCGGTGGTTGGCGCGCGCCTGCGCACGTGGGGTGCACGCGGCGACGAAGCCACCCGGGTGTTGCCGAGCGAGGCGTTGATGCCCCAGCGGGGCGCCGCCCTGACCCACGCCATCACGATCGAGGCGGGTCCGGAGATGGTGTGGCCGTGGATTGCCCAGCTCGGGCAGGACAAGGGCGGCTTCTACAGCTACGCGTGGATCGAGAATCTCGGTGGGGCGGGGATCACGAACGCCGACCACATCGTGCCGCAGTGGCAGGACCCGCAGCCGGGTGGTCACCTGCGATTGCATCCCACCTTTGCCTTGGACATCGTGCGGGTCGTGCCCGGCGAACTCTTCGTCGCCGCCCGGCCGGTGAGCCGCGGACTGGGCTTCCAGTGGATCTTCCTGCTCACCCCGGAGGGGCAGGGCCGGACTCGGTTGCTGGTTCGTGAGCGGTATGTCGTCCCGTGGGCGCCGGCGCGGCTGCTCGCGGCTGTCCTTACCTGCGGGAGTGCTGTGATGTCCCGTCGGATGGTGCTCGGCATCAAAGAACGAGCCGAGGCCGCCAGCGGACACTGAGATCGGCCGCCCAGGAGCGGTGAGGCTCAGGGATGGTCGTCGAGCCAACGGTTCAGATGGCGCGCACGGCGGAATCGGCGCATCGGCGGGCTAGCCGGATCCTGCGCCCACGTCCGGATCCGCCTGCGTTTGCGGGGAAAAGACCGAAAATGCCACGCGATGATGGAGTCGCGACTGAAGGCCATGCGCAGCGACTCAGCGTTGCCGTTGCAGATTGGTTCTCGAGTCACGATCCGGCGCCCCGTGCGTCGCAGGAGTCGCTGTAACGAGAACCACCGGGGATAGTCGAGGGCAACGATGAGGTCGACGCGCGGCAGGACGACGTCCAGCCAGATCCCGTATGCCGTGTCGAACACCCACCGGTCGCCGGCGGCCAACGCGGCGAACACCTCGCGCTGCCGTTCCGGTTCGAGCTGCTGCCACCCCGGCTGCCAGGCCACCTCGTCGGCCAACACCAACGGCAACCCGCGCAGTTCGGCGATCCGCCTCGCAGCGTGCGACTTGCCGCTGCCGGTCACGCCGTAGACGAGGATCCGCCGTGGGGTCGGGTCGGTGGTGGACATTAGGCTCCAGGCTATGCGTGCTCCGACCTGGCA
>JBASAZ010000118.1:0-1776 GCA_049650845.1 Ornithinimicrobium sp. | reverse complement strand
CGTCGTCAGTCGCGGCCTGTTCGACAGCAAGGTCGGTCCATGCCGATTCGACCCTTACCTGCTCGGCGACTGCGCCGTCGAAGTCGGCTCCACCACCGCCGTACAGGCTTGGCAGCGGATCCTCGGTCGTGATCCAGTTGCGCCAATCACGTTCGGCCTCCGCGAGGTGCCGGATGAGGCCGAGAAGGGACAGGGTCGAGGGTGGCACGGACCGGCGTGCCATCTGCTCAGCCTCCAGGTCCTCACATTTCATCCGAAGCGTCAGTCGGTAGTTGTGGAGGTAGTCCTTCAGCGTCGCCAGTTCGCCATCGGGACTAACTCCCTCACTGTCGCGTGGGTCCTCATCGGGGTTCACCCACATGTCGGGGTAGATCGTCGCCTTGGTCCATCGGCCAGCTTGTTCGCTCACCCTGCCCATGTTGTCGGACCAACCTCGGTACGGCCACCGTTTTCTCAGAAACCCTCAAGGACGCCATCTCAGTCCATGACCTCGGCAAGTCCACAGCACATGCGTGACATCATCACAGCCGAGAACGTCGGCGTACCGGTCGAACGATCCCGTCACCAGTCAGCGATCGATGACCGGTGACGGTTGGCCCTGCGGCTCGGATTGGTACCGCCGTCCTCGAATGTCGGAGCACAAGCCAGGGTTATGGTTGTGTAGCGGCGTCCCAGAAGTCGGTGAGTGTTTCGGCGAGCTCGGTGGGGACTTGCATGGGTAGGGAGTGGGTGGTGTGGGGCCAGACCTTGACGGTTGCGTCGGGGAGGTTCTCGCGTGCGGTCTCGGCTGCGTCTAGCCCACCGGCCAATGAAGAAGTAGCCGCGATGCCAACGTAGACGGGCATGGACAGCTCGCCGAGTTGACGGGAGTCCAACACGGTCGGGGTGGGCAGCTTGGCCGAGTATTCACGGGCACCGACGTCGATCATCCGCGCGAGCGGGTCGTCCTGGTCTTGGCTCGCGGGGTCATCGTCGGTGCCGCCGATGCGGCGCATGGCTTCATCACGCCACGATTGAGGTGTCGGAAGCAGAATCAGGGAAGACCACAGGTAGATGCTGAGTGGTGGGGAGCCCAGGGTGAAGACTGGCTCTAACAGGGTCAGACTGGCCAACCGGTCCGGGTGTGCACGTGCGTATGCCGCGGCGGTGGCGCCGCCGAAGGAGTGCCCCACCAGGTGAACACCCTCATCGGGGCTGATCGTGTTCAGCACATCGTCGACCCAGGCCGCCTGATCGGCCATGTCACGGATGGGTACAGCCTGTTCGGAAAATCCGGCGTCGCCCAACGCGTCCAAGGCCACCACCTTCCGTGTCCCGATGAGTTCCTCAAGGTTGTCACGCCACATTGGTGCGCCGCTGGTCCGACCGGGCAGCAGCACCACCGGTGGTCCGACTTCAGGCCCAGCTGGAGACCACTCGTAGACCCGGACCGTCCCGAACCGCGTGGCCACGCCCACCGTTTTCGACGGAGGCGGCAACTGGTTCAGGACCTGCTCATACGCCTCGACATAGGCCCCGCGCCCTTGCACGCTGCGGAAGTTACCGACCTGCGGAGCGTCGGGTATCGCGAACTGGGCCACCGCCACCACCGCCAGGCCCACCACGAGCCACCGCACTACCCGGCGACCTCTGCGCTTCCACCGCGTCGCTCGCGTCGTGGACTGCCGCGACCCGGTGCTGGTCGAACGGTCAGGAGACAGACGTGCGCCCACGGTCAACCTCTCAGTCGTACGGTACGAACGTATTAAACAGGCAAACTACCCAGCACTACTGTCT
>JBASAZ010000117.1:0-16640 GCA_049650845.1 Ornithinimicrobium sp. | reverse complement strand
GTCTAAAGTTGTCTTTGGACAATTCATTGACGCTAGCCACTCGGGTGAGGCGCGCCATGTCCAGAAGCGAGAGGCGACACATGAACAAAGCAGACCTCATTGAAAAGATTGCTCAGGAGTTGGGTGGTCGACAGGAAGCGACAACCGCTATTGAGGTGGTTGTCGATGCAATTCTGCGCGAGGTTGCGTCGGGGGGCAGTGTCGGCATTACGGGCTTTGGCACCTTTGAGCGAATCGACCGCGCCCCGCGCACCGGCCGCAACCCCCGCACCGGGGCGCCTGTGCCCATTGAGGCCACCAGCGCCCCGCGCTTCCGCCCAGGCACGTACTTCAAGCGTGTGGTGACCGATCCCAACGTCCTGCCGGCCACTGGCTTGGCGGGTGTGCGTGTCGGCAATGGCGTCGAGACGTCGGGGGCCGAGTCCGGCACGTCGCGCATCTCTGCTTAAAGCAAAGCCACATACGTCACATGAGGCACAAAGGGATGTTTGCGTCCGGTACGGGTAAACGGTTGGTCAAGGAAAGTTGACATTCTTAATGCGTACCTGATGTACGTAAATAGCCGCCCTGTCCATCGGTGGTCAGCGGATATGCTCGCCTTCCCCGATCCCCACTATCCACAGCCGCCCCACTGTCCCCCATGCGCCTTTGCCTCCGGCATTCTCCTGAGCCATTTCCTGTGGTGTCAGCTCGATACTCACCCGTTGTCCGAGACGAAGATGGAGCAGTCCACTGGCAGCGAAGACGGCGGCGTCAAAGGCGAGGACCCTCCCATCGTCGAGCAGCAGTGCTCCAGTCTCCGTGTCCGGGTCAAAGCTGTGCACGCTCGCCTGCATGGGCTTCAGCCTAGAGGTCCGCGCAGCGCGGTGAGGGTATGAGGCCCCACTCCCAACTCCAGTGCCGCTCGAAGGTCTTCTGAGTCGTCGACATCTCGGCGCAGCCCGGGTGCCTGAGGGTGCACCGAGACCGCCCCGAGACGATCGCGGTGCAGTTGGGCCGAACCCGGGCCGAAGTATGGCCGGAGCAGTGCGCCACAGCCCGTCAGCAGTGACGTGCCCGTCCCGTCGTGGTCGGTCACCACAGCAACGGGGTGGTCAGCGCACAGGCGCAACGCGTCGATCAGCTCCGAAGGACGTAGCGCGGGCAGGTCGGCGAGCAGGACGGCCTGGCGATGGGCTGGACGCCACCGCAGCCCGGCGAGGATCGCGTGGTTCAGGCCGTGGCCAGGGTCGGGAAGGGTCGCGATACCCACCGCGTGAGCATCGACGCTCACCGCGGCGTCGGACGTGACGACGATCACCTGACTCGGGCCGACCGTCTGGGCCGCCGCCGACAGAGTGTCTCGGGTCATCGCATGCGCCAATGCCGCACGGGACACGCCGGGCGGCGGCTGCAGCCTGGTCTTGGCCAGGTGCGTGCACTTGACGGGGACGATGATCTGCCAGGGGGGATCCGTTGACACTGGACCATCCTTGCCCACCGGTCGCAGGCAAAGTGACAAGATGGCGACCGTGAAGCGCCTGCCCCAACGGACTCCTGCCCCCAAGCCCTACCGGTGGGCCGTGGCGGTGATTCGCACCCCGTTGGCCATGGTGACCACGCAGGACTGGCGCGGGGCCGAGTACCTGCCTGCCGAAGGTGGCTTCATCGTCGCCGTGAACCACCTGTCGGAGATCGACCCGTTCACCGTCGCCCACTTTCTGGTCGACCATGGGTGTCCGCCGATGTTCTTGGCCAAGTCGTCGCTCTTCGAGATCCCCGTCTTCGGTCGTGCGTTGCCGATGTTGGGTCAGGTGCCGGTCTATCGAGGCAGTCGACGCGCGGCCGACGCTCTGGCTGCGGCCGAGCAGGCCGTGCACGAGGGCAAGTGTGTGGTGATCATGCCCGAGGGCACGCTGACTCGAGAGCCGTCGTTGTGGCCGATGAAGGGCCGCACCGGGGTCGGACGACTGGCGTTGGCTACCCGAGCGCCGGTCGTGCCGATTGGTCAATGGGGCCCCCAGAACCTCCTGGCCCCCTACGCCAGGCGCCCCGGAAACCTGCTCAAACGCCCCACGATGGGCATCGCGGCCGGACCGGTGGTCGATCTGTCCGATCTGTACGACCGCGCCGGAGAGTCGGCGGCGATGGCACAGGCCAGTGACCGCGTGATGTGGGCCGTCACCGAGCAGGTGGCGGCCCTGCGCGGGGAGCCCAAGCCCGACCACCTCTTTGATCGGGCGGCCCACGAACGTCGGCGCGGGTCGTCCGAGTGACCCGCGCCGCCATCTTCGGGGCCGGATCGTGGGGCACGGCATACGCGGCGATCCTGGCTGATGCCGGGGGTCAGGTGCGCATCCACGCGCGCCGGTCCGAGGTTGCCGACGGCATCACAGCAGCACACCGCAACCCGGACTACCTGCCGGAGCTGCTGCTGCCGGACGCCGTGACGGCGACGGTGGAACCGGCGCACGCCGTGGAGGGCGCCGAGGTGGTCATCCTGGCCGTTCCCTCGCAGTCCCTGCGGGCGAATCTGCTCACCTGGAAAGCGGTCTTGCCGCCGGGAGCACTCGTGGTCTCGCTGATGAAGGGCATCGAGGTCGGAACCGGGCTGCGGATGAGTCAGGTGATCGAGGAGGTGGGTGAGGTCGATCCTGCGCGCATCGTGGTGGTCTCGGGTCCGAACTTGTCCCGGGAGATCGCTGCCAAGCAGCCGGCGGCCAGCGTGATGGCCGGAGTGGACCACCGGGCGGCCGAGTTCGTCGCCGAGGCCAGTGCTGCCCCGTACTTCCGCCCCTACACCCAGACCGACGTGGTGGGCACGGAGATCGGCGGCGCGGTGAAGAACGTGGTGGCGCTCGCGGTGGGCATGGCGGAGGGCCTGGGATACGGCGACAACACCAAGTCCAGCATCATCACCCGCGGTTTGGCCGAGACGGCCCGACTGGGGGCAGCCTTGGGCGCCGACTCGGCCACCCTAATGGGTCTGGCCGGCGTCGGTGACCTGATTGCCACCTGTATGTCGCCGCTGTCGCGCAACCATTCCGTCGGTGTGGCGCTGGGGCGGGGCTTGAGTGTGGCCGAGGTGATCGCCATCAAGCATCAGACGGCCGAGGGCCTGAAATCCGCGCGCTCCGTCGTCGAGCTGGCGCATCGACATGGCGTCGATGTGCCGATCTGTGAAGGGGTTCTGAGGGTCGTCGAGGACCAGATGGCCCCGCAACGCCTGGCTGATGCCCTCATGTCGCGGGCCCGCAAACACGAGCGCCACTAGGCTCCGTGCCTATGCTGCATTCTTCGGATTCGTCCCCGCCCTCGTCCCGACCTCGGGTGGCGGTGGTCTTTGGCGGACGCTCGGCCGAGCATGCGATCTCCTGCGCCACCGCGGCCAGTGTGCTCGCGGCGATCGATCGAGAGGTCTATGACGTGGTCCCGATCGGCATTACGCGTGCCGGAGAGTGGGTTCAGGTCGCGGACGATCCTGCTGCCTTGCGGATCACCGGTGGAAACCTCCCCGCCGTCCCGGAGACCGGTGGCCACGTCGTGTTGCCGTTGGGCGGGGGAGAGCGTGCGATGACGGTGCAGCGGCCCGGTGAGGTGCCGACGTCCCTGGGTGAAGTCGATGTGGTCTTCCCGGTGCTGCACGGTCCGTTCGGGGAGGACGGGACGATCCAAGGCTTCCTGGAGCTGGCCGATGTCCGTTACGTGGGATGTGGCGTGCTCGCCTCGGCAGCGATGATGGACAAGCACGTCATGAAGGTGTTGTTCGCCTCGGTGGGGTTGCCGATGGGTGACTATGCCGTGATCACGGATCTGGACTGGCGCCGCAGCCCCGCGGCCGCTCTTGAACGGTGCGCGGCATTGCAGTTCCCGGTGTTCGTGAAGCCCACCCGGGCCGGTTCATCGGTGGGAATCAGCAAGGTCGAGACAGTGCAGGGGTTGCGCCCGGCGATCGAGCTGGCCCGCCAACACGACCCCAAGGTCATCGTCGAGGCGGGTATCGAGGGACGTGAGGTGGAGTGCGGCGTCCTGCAGGGCCGTGACGCGGACGCTCCGAGGGTGAGCGAGGTCGGGGAGATCACGGTGAGCGGTGATCACGCGTTCTATGACTTTGAGGCCAAGTATCTGGACGAAGACCACGTGAACCTGCGCTGCCCGGCCGATCTGCCGACTGAGGTGAGCGCAGAGGTCCGCGCCATGGCCGCGACGGCCTTCGACGTGGCCGGGTGCGAGGGGCTGGCCCGAGTCGACTGCTTCTTCACCACGGACGGCCAGGTGTTGATCAACGAGATCAACACGATGCCCGGATTCACCCCGTGGTCGATGTATCCACAGGTCTGGGCAGCCAGTGGGATGTCCTACCCCGAGCTCGTCCATGAGTTGATCGAGCTCGCCCTGGCCAGGCCGCTGGGACTGCGCTGAGCTAGGAGCTGCACTCTCCCAGGGTCTGCTCGACACTTTTGGCAGCGGGCGAGAACGCGGGCATCAGCAGGGCCTCAGGCGTGTAGGCATCCGGAACGAGCACTTCCAGCGCCGGGTCTCGACCGAAGGTGGTGAATCGGACACCGTCGTCGAGTTGCACCGCCACCCAGTCGACGCCGGCGATGTCCAAGCATTGATCGGTGGTGGGTCCCAGGATGGGGGCCCCGCAGCGGCTGATGATGGCGGGGTCACCCCAGGCTGCGACCGTGACGCTGTCCGCAGCAGTGACCCGCGCCGGTTGCCCGCCCACCGTGTCCGGCCACCCCTGCGCCACCGTGGCGCAGGCAGGGAGCGCGTCGGCACCCTCGAACGGGACGACCTTGACGGCCGTTGAACACCCCGAGGTCAGCAGCCCGAGGACGCACCCACCGATCAGCGGGCGAAGTTGACGACGGTGCATGTCGTGGTGCGCGTGATGTGTGGCACCTCCTGGATCTTGGCGATGACCAGGCGGCCGAGGTCGTTCACGCTGTCTGCCTCGACGCGAGCGATGACGTCGTAGGGGCCGGTGACATCCTCGGCCATGGACACGCCCGGGAGGTCGGCGATGGACGACGCGACCACCGAGGACTTGCCGACCTCGGTCTGGACGAGGATGTAGGCGTGAACCATAAGAACCTCCTGAGCGACGATCGCCTCGGCCAGGCACCGAGACGTGTCGGTGACGCTACCGTGTATGCCTGTGGCTGATACCTCGATGGCGCGCACCATCGGTGAGATGGGCGAAGCAGGACTCCTTGCGCGCATCTTCGACCGGCTCGAGGAAGGCAAGCCCGAGCCCTCACCGTTGATCGTGGCACCCGGTGACGACACGGCATACGTCGCGGTTGCCGGCCCGGCGGTGTTGGCCACCACCGACACCATGGTCCGCGGTCTCGACTGGCTCGACACGTGGTCCACGGCCGGCGATGTCGGATCGAAGGTCGTCGTCCAGAATCTGGCCGATATCGCGTCGATGGGTGGGGTGGGAACGGCCCTGCTGGTCACCCTGGTGGCTCCAGGCTCCACACCCACGCGTTGGGCCCTGGAGTGCATGGGCGGGCTCGCGGACACCGCATACCGGTGGGGAGTCAGCATTGCCGGAGGAGATCTCTCCGCATCCGGCGGAGAGGTCAGCGTCTCCGTCACGGCCCTGGGGGTGTTGGCGCCGGGAGTACGCCGGCCGGTGCTCCGTTCGGGAGCCGCACCGGGGGACGTGCTTGCGGCCTCCGGCCTCCTAGGCCGTTCTGCTGCCGGTTTGGAGTTGCTCCGAGCTGGGGACCACGGGCAATTCCCCCCGGAGGGATATGCCGATCAGTGCGCGAGGTGGGTCGGCTATCACTGTCGTCCGACCCCCGACCTGAGCGCGGGGCCGACGGCCGCGACCGCCGGAGCGCGGGCGTTGATCGACGTCTCCGATGGGTTGGTCCGGGATGCCGGGCGGATCGCGTTGGCCAGCGGGGTCCGGATCGACCTCAGCGCAGCCGGGATCGCTCACTCCACGCGGGACGTGGCGCCCGTGCTCGGGGCAGAGCGTGCCCGCGAGTGCGTCCTGCACGGGGGAGAAGAGCACGTGCTCCTAGGCAGCTTCGCAGCGGGCGACATTCCTCCGGGATGGACCCCCTTGGGGGTCGTTGCTGAGCCGGGGGACCGCCCGCCGGGGGTGTACCTCGACGGCGATCCGGCCCCGCGAGGGGGCTGGGACCACTTCGGAGGCTAGCCGGTCACGTCTGGCCCAGCCGCCTGGGAAGGACTAGCGGGTGACCTTGCCGGCCTTGAGGCAGGACGTGCACACGTTGAGTCGCTTCGGGGTGGCGTTCCCCGGACCGACGAGTGCCCGCACACGCTGAATGTTCGGGTTCCAACGACGCTTGGTGCGACGGTGGGAGTGCGAGATGGCGTGACCGAAGCTCGGTCCCTTGCCGCAGACATCGCAAGTGGCAGCCACGGTGGTCTCCTACAGGTTGATGGAACGAATGATCGTGCAGTGCATGGTGGTGTCGCACCAGCGCGCCGAGCAGAACGAGCGCGAAGCCTGGACGAACCGGGCAAGCCTACTCCAGCAGAGAGCGCAGCCCAAGTCTGCGCGTGGACGCGGCGTGCGAGCGGTCGCCCTGGCACGATGTTGTGATGCTGACCACGACGCTACACATCACGACCGGCACACGAGAGGTCGTCACGGACATCACCGGCGCATGTGCCGAGTTCGCTGATGATGCGCCCGCCGACGGGCTTCTCCACGTCTTCGTGCCGCACGCCACCGCGGGAATCGCCATCCTGGAGACCGGGGCGGGAAGCGATGATGACCTTCTCCGCGCGCTGCGCGACCTGCTCCCCGCCGATGATCGGTGGAAGCATCGTCATGGCAGCCCAGGGCACGGGCGCTCGCACGTGATGCCCGCCCTGATTCCTCCGTATGCCACCGTCCCTGTGCTCTCGGCGCGATTGGCGCTCGGCACCTGGCAGAGCATCTGCCTGGTCGATCTGAACGTGGACAACCCGGATCGCACCGTGCTCCTCTCACTGATGTCGGACGCCCGATAACCTGCCGACCGTGACTACCACAGCACTCGACCTGGCTGCGGCCCGGCGATGGGCGGTGACTTCTCGGGCGTTGTTGAGCGAGGTCCGTGCTCAGATCGACGAGCTGAACGTCTTCCCGGTTCCTGATGGAGACACCGGCACCAACATGTTCCTCACGGTCGACGGCGCCTTGGGGTTCCTGCGCGACCACGACGTGCCTGCGGGTGGGCAGATCACGTTGGGGGAGGGGCTGGCGTTGCTGGCACGCGGCATGTTGCTCTCGGCCCGAGGCAACTCCGGCGTCATCCTCAGTCAGCTCGCGTTGGGGATGGCCCAAGCAGTCGCTCGCGTCGGGCCGGACACCGAACACATATCCCCCCAGGTGTTGCGCGAAGCGTTCGCGCGCGCCGCCGACGTGGCCTGGTCAGGCGTGTCGGTGCCGGTGGAGGGGACGATCCTCAGCGTGTCGCGGGCTGCCGCGCAGGGTGCCGCCGCCGTCCTGCGCCCATCGGCCGCTGATCAGCAGCACAGTGCGGTCACGACCCATGACGTGGCCGCCGCGGCTTTGGAGTCTGCACGCATCGCCCTGGCCATGACGCCGGAGCAGCTGCCGAGCCTGGCTCGCGCCGGCGTGGTGGATGCGGGGGGTGCGGGCTTCGTGGTGGTGCTGGAGGCCCTGGAGAGCGTCCTGGCCGGCCGAGTGCACGAGGGCACGGTGCGGGACGCCTCGTCCTGGCGATCGACGCAACCCCGGTTTGCCCCGGCCGTGCAGTGTGTGGACGACGAGGGCGCATACGAAGTGATGTTCGTGCTCGACGACTGCTCGGCGAAGTCGGCGGAGTCGTTGCGCCACGAGCTGACCAGGCTCGGGTCCTCGGTGATGGTGGTGGGCGGTCCGCCGTTGTGGCGCGTGCACGTGCACCTCGACCATCCATCGGATGCGATCGACGCAGGCTCCCACGCCGGTCAGGTCGAACAGGTGGCCATCACCGCACTGACCCGTTCCGTGGCCACGTCGCGAGACGTCGCCGTCGAACCGATGCTCGGCCTCGTGTGTTGCGCCCCGGGGGACGGTTTGGCTCAGGTCTTCACCGAGGCGGGGGCCGACGTCGTGCCCTCGCGGGTGGGCAACCGGGCCTCCATCGGCCAGTTGCTGCACGCAGCGCGGGAAAGCCCGGCCCACGCGGTGGCCATCCTGCCCAACGACCCCGACACCATCCTGGCGGCGCAGGCGGCCGCCCGAGCCGGTGCAGAGGAGGGTTTGCGGATCAGCGTGGTCCCCACCTCGGCGGCCGTCCAGGGGCTGGCCGCTGTGTCGGTGTGGGATCGCGACACCGACGACCTGGCACACACCCTCGATGCGATGCACACGGCGGCCCGCGACGTGCGCTACGGGGCCCTGACCGTGGCCGCTTCGGACGGTGTCACTCCCGTGGGTCCATGCCGCGCGGGTCAGTGGTTGGGGCTGGTGACCGGCGACATCATCGCGGTCCACGACGATGTGGCTGACGCCGCGTATGCCGTGCTGACGGCGATGGCCGCGGGGGCGGCGCAGGACGTGGAGCTGCTGACGGTCGTTGAGGGTTCTCGTGCGGGGCATTCGGGATCCGAGCCTGACGGCGCGATCGGTCCGATCCTGCAGCGCTGGTCCGCCCAAGCCGACCCATCGGGCGAGGTCGAGGTGCGGCACATCATGGGGGGACAACGCACGTATCACTGGCTGTTGGGAATGGAATGACCCCGGTCACGTTGGACACCCCGCTGCGCACGGTCATCGGCACCTCAGCCGGCGCGTTGGACAAGGGAAGGTCGCTGCGCACCGTCGGGGACCTGCTCGACTTCTTCCCCCGCCGATATCTTGACCCCGCCCGTCCCACCGACTTCAGCACCATCACCGAAGGAGACGAAGTCGTGCTGGTGGCTACGGTGGCCAGCGCCACCACCAGAGCGATGAAGAGTCGTCGCGGGACGATGCTGAACGCGACCGTGGTCGACGAAGCAGGTCATGAGCTGGGGTTGACGTTCTTTCGCCCGTTCGGTCACGAGCGGGCCTTGCTACCGGGCGTGCGGATCATCTGCTCGGGCACTGTCAGCTCATTTCGTCACGCCCCTCAGTTGACCCATCCCGAATACCAAGTGCTCACCACTCCCTCAGGTCTGGGGCCTGCGACCGGGGGCAGCGCTGGGGCAACCGAGAGTACGTCCGGCGTGGCCAACGCGTTGGCTCACGGCCTGATCCCGGTGTATCCAACCGTGCCGAAGTGCAGTCCGATCACCCTCCGCGCCGCCATGGACCTGGTGCTGCACGCGACCGATCGCGTTCCTGATCCCATCCCCGAGGCGGTCCGCCGTGCCCGGCACCTGCCCGACTTGCTGACCGCATACCGGCAGGTCCATCAGCCCCAGAGGGAGAAGGACGCGCGGTTGGGACGTTGGCGGATGAAGTTCCAGGAAGCGTTCGTCATCCAAGCGGCGCTGGCCGGTCGAAGGCACGCCGGCGATGCTGTTCCCGCGACGCCGCGACCGACCCGAGAAGGCGGCCTCGCGCAGGCGTTCACCGATAACCTGCCGTTCACCCTGACCCAGGGCCAAGAGGACGTGCTCGGCGATCTGCGTCAGGACCTCGATCGGGCGTTGCCGATGCACCGGTTGCTGCAAGGTGAGGTCGGCTCGGGCAAGACGATCGTGGCCCTGCTGGGCATGCTCACGGTCATCGACGCCGGGGGCCAGGCCGCCCTGCTGGCCCCCACCGAGGTCTTGGCGCAGCAACATCACCGCTCGATCAGCGCGTTGCTGGGTCCGTTGGCGCACGGCGGCATGCTGTCGGCCGCGCACGCCGCCACCCGGGTGGCGATCCTCACCGGCAGTCAGTCCGCCGCGCAGCGCCGGGCCAACCTGCTCCTGGCGGCCAGCGGCGAGGCGGGCATCGTCGTCGGCACCCACGCGTTGATCCAAGAGCACGTCCAGTTCGCTGAGCTCGGCTTGGTCGTGGTCGATGAGCAGCACCGGTTCGGGGTGCGGCAGCGCGACGCGCTGCGGGCCAAGGCCACCAACGCGCCGCACGTGCTGGTGATGACCGCGACCCCCATCCCGCGCACGGTGGCCATGACCGTCTTCGGCGATATGGAGATCTCCACGCTGCGGGAGCTGCCGCGGGGACGACAGCCGATCAGCACCCACGTGGTCACCGGGGACAAGCCGGGATGGGTGCAGCGGATGTGGAAGCGGGTTGCCGAGGAGGCCGCTCAGGGGCACCAGGTGTATGTGGTGTGCCCACGGATCGGGAGCGAGGACGAGGCTGATCTCGCGACGCAGAGCGGCTGTGTCGACGGACAGGGCGGCTGTGTCGACGGGCAGGGTGGGTTTGCCGGCGCCTCCCCGGCGCAGGACCGCTATCCGGGTCCGGGGGTGCCGATTCCCCCACCGGCGGGGGAGGACGGTCCGGTCTTGCACGGAGTGATTCAGGTCCATCGCGCCTTGCTGGCCGTGGCGGATACGGCGTCGCTGCGGATCGGGGTGCTGCACGGAAAAATGCCGGCCGACGACAAGGACGCGGTGATGACGTCCTTCTCCACCGGCGATCTCGACGTCTTGGTTGCCACCACCGTGATCGAGGTCGGCGTCGACGTGCCGCAGGCCACGGTGATGGTGGTGCTCGACGCGGACCGCTTCGGAATATCTCAGCTGCACCAGCTGCGCGGGCGGATCGGTCGAGGAGACAAGCCCGGCTTGTGCCTCTTGGTGACCCAAGGTGTTCAGGGCCCCGCGCAGGAGCGGCTGGAGGCGGTGGCTGCCACCACCGACGGGTTCGAGCTGTCCCGCGTCGACCTGGAGAACCGCCGGGAGGGTGATGTGTTGGGGGCGACCCAGAGCGGAGGTCGCAGCGGCTTGCGCTTCCTGCAGCTCACCCGTGATGAGGATCTGATCGTGGCCGCACACGAAGATGCGTGGGCCTGCGTAGCCCACGACCCCGACCTGGTGAGCCACCCGGACCTACGCGTGGCCATCGATCGGTTGGATGCCGAGCGGGCGGCCTTCTTGGAGCGCGGATGAGCAGGATCATTGCCGGCACCGCCGGGGGGCGGTCGTTGCGGACGCCGGCCGGTTCGGCCACCCGGCCGACCACTGACCGGGTACGCGAGGCCATGTTCTCTCGACTGACGTCGCTGATCGACTTCGCCGACGTGCGAGTGCTCGACCTGTTCTCGGGGTCCGGGGCACTTGGGTTGGAGGCCGCATCCCGGGGGGCGGCCGAGGTCCTGTGTGTCGAGTCCGACAGGGCGACCGCGCGGTTGATCCAACGCAACGCCGGCGCGCTCGACCTTGACGCCGTGACGGTGAGCTGCGATCGGGTGGAGCGGGTCTTGCGCCGCGGTCCCGTCGATGCGGCATACGACGCGGTGCTGGCCGACCCGCCCTACCGACTGGAGGAGGACTCGGTCGCAGCAATGCTGCTGGACCTGATCGAGGTTGAGTGGCTCAGACCTGGTGCCATCGTGATGCTGGAGCGGTCCTCGCGTAGCCCCGCTCCACGATGGCCACCGGGTCTTCGGCCGCAGCGGAGCAAGGCCTACGGCGAGAGCACGGTGCACGACGCCGTGCGTGAACTCGAGTGACCCTGGCCGGTCCTGCAGACCGCCCCGGTATGCGCCCACAGGTCGAGGGTGGCATCCTGCAGATATGGCTGACTACACCATTCCCCGCCCCACGTCGGGCGACGTCGTCGATCTCATTCTCGCTGACCACCGACTGTTCGAGTCCCTGATGCGCGACATGCGCGACAGCACCGCCGATCGTGGTGCAGCTCGGGAGGCGTTCGCTCAGGTGCTGATCGCGCACGGGGAGGCCGAGGAGGAGAAGGTTTATCCGAAGTTGGAGCGCAAAGACGCGATCGACACCGAGGAAGTCGAACACGGCGAGCACGAGCACGCGGAGATCAACGAGGCCCTGCTGGCACTGTTGCGCTGCTCCGGGACCCACACGCAGAAGTTCGACGACGCGGTGGAAGACCTGAACGAGGTGCTCCAACATCACCTCAACGAAGAGGAGCAGACCATCTTGAACCCGGCCCGGACCGAGGTGACTCAGGCGCTGCGCGAAGAACTGGGCCTGCAGTTCATCGCGGCTCGCAGTGCCCATCTGGACGCCGGGTCCGGCTCCGTGGACAACGTGGCGAAGATCGTGGACGCGGCGGTCCGCGAGGGAACGCTCGAGCACTGAGGGGACGCGGCCCGATAGGTTGGCTCCGTGACCCGACGCTGTGTATGCCCCGGATCCTTTGATCCCGTCACCAACGGGCATCTGGACGTCATCGCCCGTGCAGCCGAGCTCTTCGACGAGGTCATCGTGGCGGTCATGCACAACCCGGCGAAGTCCGGGACCTTCGAGGTGCCGACGAGGATCGACTTCATCGAGCGGTCACTGCCGTCTTTCGTGGCTCGAACCGCCACGGTGCGGGTCGAGTCCTTCGCGGACACGTTGCTGGTCGAGGTCTGCCGACGGGCCCATGCCCACGCCATCGTCAAAGGGCTGCGTGGTCCTGGCGACTACGCCTACGAACTTCCGATGGCCCGGATGAATCGACACATGGCCGGGGTGGAGACTGTGTTTCTCCCGGCCGATCCGCGGTTGGAACACGTGTCGAGCTCACTGGTGCGCGAAATCGCCGCGCACGATGCCGACGTGGGCCAGTGGGTGCCGGACGTCGTCGCGACGGCGTTGAAGGGCGCATCGGTGGCTCGATCAGCAGGTTGAACGCCACACAAATTGGTCTGTGCCACGCCCTGGAGTAGCCTGTCCTGTCGGTCTGTTCTCGGTGGAAGGGACCTCGACACTCCCTAAGCGCAGCAGCAGCGCGCTCATCAGCGTGGCAGAACTCGACGACAGGCACTTTTCTATGGCACATCGTGACGAAGACGGACCGTGGGTGTTCAACACCCGCGAGTTGGTCCGGCGCCCGGGGACCATGCGGACCGTGTCTCGCACGATCGAGGCCCCTGAGGCCATCGGCACCGACGTGATCGCGATCGCTCAAGGCGCTCCCGTGGATCTGCAGGTGCGGATGGAGTCGGTGGTCGAGGGAGTCCTGGCCACCGGCGACGTTCAGGCCGCGGCAACTGGTCTGTGTGTGCGGTGCCTGGACGAGGTCGTGGTGGATGTCGACGTCACCGTGCAGGAACTGTTCGCTTATCCCGACCGCGCCGCTCACCATCATCAGGTGGGCGACACGGAGCACGAAGAAGAACGTCACGAGCTGGACCAGGATTTGATGGACCTCGAGCCCGTGGTGCGTGATGCGGTGGTGACCACACTGCCGTTCCAACCTGTATGCCGGGACGACTGTCCGGGACTGTGTGCCCAGTGCGGCGCTCGCCTGGCTGACGACCCAGAGCACGACCATGACCTGATTGATCCCCGGTGGGCGGCATTGGCCGACCTCACCAGCAGCACCGACAACGAGAAGAGGACCTGACGTGGCCGTCCCGAAGCGCAAGATGTCGCGATCCAACACCCGACACCGCCGGTCGAACTGGAAAGCCAGCGCGGTAGCCCTGACCGCCTGCCCCCAGTGCCAGGCGCAGACGCAGCCGCACCGAGCGTGCCCGTCGTGTGGCACCTACGGCGGCCGTCACTACGACGCTGCCGAGCGCACCGAGCACCAGGGCTGAGGCGACTCAGTCGACTTGACACCCCACCACGGCCCGGTTGGGCACGAGGATCAGTTGGACACGCCGCGTCCGCTCGCCGACCTGCAGGACTTCCTGGAGGGCGTTCTCGACGTGCCCTGCGACGAGGAGCTGCTGCGCCGAGCGATCACCCATCGGTCGTACGCCTACGAGCATGACAACGCTCCGCACAACGAGCGCCTGGAGTTCCTGGGCGACGCGGTGCTCGGCGTGGCGGTCACGGATGCGTTGTACCGAGACAACCCGGATCTGCCCGAGGGGCAACTGGCGAAGCTTCGGGCCGCCGTGGTCAACACCCGGGCCCTGGCCGACGTCGCACGCGCGACGGGGCTGGGCGCGTACGTGCTCCTGGGGCGCGGCGAGGAAGCGACCGGTGGGCGGGACAAATCCAGCATCCTCGCGGACACCACCGAGGCGATTATTGGATGTGCCTACGTGTGTCACGGCATGACGGCAGCTTTCACGCTGGTGCACCACCTCCTGGATCCCCTGATGGCTGAGAGCGCTCAATGGGGGGCGGCACTGGACTGGAAGACGAGCCTGCAAGAACTCGCCTCCGCCATCGAGCTATCCGGGCCCGAATACATCATCGAGAACGACGGCCCGGACCACGACAAGACCTTTACCGCGCAGGCGCTGGTCGGCCGGGAGATCGTCGGCGTCGGTGAAGGTAGGTCGAAGAAGGCAGCGGAGCAGGTCGCTGCGGAACAGGCGTGGCACGCACTCACCGCCCGCGCCGCCTCCAGCCTGCAGACCGCCGTCCCCGACGCGTCCGGGAATCCGGAAGCCTCGGACGTGTCCGGCCACGCGTGATCGGTGCGCGGTGCGTGGTGTGCGGTGCCTGGTGTGAGCGACGCACGGTGATGGATGCCCGAGCTGCCTGAGGTCGAGGTCGTCCGTCGTGGCCTGGTCGAGCACATCGTCGGACGCACCATCGCCACGACGACCGTGACGGGCCATCGAGTGGCCCGACGACATCCGGCCGGCCCGGCCGACCTGTCCGCGCGGGTTAGCGGACGCACCGTGCTAGCCGCCGACCGGCGCGGCAAGTACCTGTGGTTAGTGTTGGGCCGCGACCACGATGAGCCACCAGCCGACGAGCCAACAGCCCTGGTGATCCACCTCGGCATGAGTGGTCAGCTGTTGGTGCAGCCCCCCGGCGCAGATCCGGTGAGGCACACGCACGCGGTCTTCGCGTTCGCCGACGGCGACTCCGTCCTACGGTTCGTCGATCAACGCACCTTCGGCGGGTTGTCCCTCGTGCCCCTGGTGCCTGATCAACATGCCCGAGGTGGTCGTGCTCCCGGCGAGCACGCGCAGGGTGGCACGCCCACCACCGGTATGACGCATCGCTACGGCATTCCCGCATCGGTGGTCCACGTCGCTGCCGACCCGCTCGAACCGACCTACGACGAGGGCGCGGTGATCCGTGCGCTGAAGATGCGGCACACGGCAATCAAGCGGGCACTGCTGGACCAACGCCTGGTCAGTGGCATTGGCAACATCTACGCCGACGAGGCACTGTGGCGAGCGCAGGTGCACGGTCGCCGAACGTGCGATGCCCTGAGCAAACCGACGTTGGCCCGGGTGCTCCAGCACGCCCAGGAGGTGATGAGCCAGGCGCTGTTGGTCGGCGGGACCAGCTTCGATGCGCTCTACGTCAACGTCAACGGAGCCAGTGGCTACTTCGACCGTTCCTTGGACGCCTACGGTCAGACCGACCGGCCCTGCTCGCGGTGTGAGACGCCGATCCGCCGGGAAGAGTTCATGAATCGCTCCTCGCACTTCTGTCCCCGATGTCAGCCGGTTCCGAGACCGATGACGGCGGTGCGGCGCTAGCGGTTACAGTGCAGCGATGGCGGAGCGTCAAGACACCACCCGTGCGGTGATCTTCGTGCGGGGCCGCGTGCAGAACGTCGGCTTCCGCTGGTGGACCCGCGCTCAGGCCTTGGAACTGGGGCTGGTCGGTCACGCACGAAACCTCCCGGATGGTCGGGTCGAAGTGATGGCTCAGGGCACCCCCGAGAATGTCCAGACCCTTCAGCGCCGGTTGTCGCCCGAAGCCGCTGCGGGTGACCGCCCGGGAACGGTCGAAGGCATCACGGTGCAGTCCCATCCGGTGCGCCACGCCCTGACCGGTTTCAGGGAACGCTGAGGCCCCCGGCAACCGCGGCGCGAGGATCAGGGCAGGGAAAGACCGCCTGTCCCCGAAGCGCGAATGAGCGCCTGATCGGCCGTGCGGCTCGGTATCGTGACGCGGGAGAGCGTTCGATCCGCCTACCGCCGCCTTGAGGGGAGCACCGCGCACGTGTACGTCAAGAGTGTCACCCTGCGCGGCTTCAAGTCTTTTGCCTCGGCCACCACCCTTCGGTTGGAACCCGGCATCACCTGCATCGTCGGACCGAACGGATCGGGAAAGTCCAACGTCGTCGACGCGCTGGCCTGGGTCATGGGGGAGCAGGGGGCCAAGACCCTGCGCGGAGGCAAGATGGAGGACGTCGTCTTCGCCGGCACGACGGGGCGCCCTCCCTTAGGGCGAGCTGAGGTGTCGATGACCATCGACAACACCGACGGCGCGCTTCCGATCGACTACACCGAAGTCACGATCACCCGGACGATGTTCCGCAACGGCGGATCGGACTACGCGATCAACGGCACCTCGTGCCGCCTCCTCGACATCCAGGAGTTGCTCTCCGACTCCGGCATCGGTCGCGAGATGCACGTCATCGTCGGGCAGGGCCAGCTCGACCAGGTCTTGCGTGCCACCCCCGAGGAGCGACGCGGGTTCATCGAGGAAGCCGCCGGAGTCCTCAAGCACCGCAAGCGCAAGGAGCGGGCGCTGCGCAAGCTGGAGACGATGGAGGGCAACCTCACCCGGCTCGGCGACCTCACGTCCGAGATCCGTCGACAGCTCGGACCATTGGGCCGCCAAGCCCAGACCGCTCGGCGCGCCGCCGGCATACAGGCGGAGGTGCGAGATGCCCGACTGCG
>JBASAZ010000116.1:0-2010 GCA_049650845.1 Ornithinimicrobium sp. | reverse complement strand
ATGACGGGGTGGGCAAGGACACGTTTGACCAGGGGCTGACCGTGCTCAAGCCGCGCGGAACGATGGTGCTCTTCGGGGCGGCGAGCGGCCCTGTGCCGCCGGTCGACCCACAGGTGTTGAACCAACGGGGGTCGCTCTATCTGACCCGGCCCAGCCTGGCTCACTATCTGCAGACCAGAGAAGAACTGGTGTGGCGTGCTGGCGACGTGCTCGGTGCGCTCAGCCGCGGTGAGGTCACGGTTCGCGTTGGTGGCAGCTATCGGCTGGAGGATCTCGCCCAGGCACACCGTGACCTGGCCTCCGGCCAGACGTCGGGCAAATTGCTCATCGAGCCCTGACTGGGCATCGGTATGGGTTGTCGCGCCGATGTGCCTAGCCAGCAGTGATCGGATCCGTGACCGGGCTGCGCTGCAGAGCAGGTTGAGCCTCGTCTGCGGCGTGCCTCGTCCCCCAGACCCGCAGCAACACCCACGTCCAGGCCAGTGCGCGAGCGACAATGGTCAGCGAATACGCGTCCCCCGGCAGTCCACGGCCCGGGTCGGAGCCGAATCCGATGTACAGCCAGACTGCTTCGAAGTGCACGATCTCGACGGCCGCCCAGATGAGGTGGTCTCGCCACGGCAGTGTGGATAGCGCCAAGAACGGAAGCACCCAGAGGCCGGTCTGCACGGACACCGATGTGGCCGTCACCATCACGATCAGCATCATCGGCGCCGCCAGGGCGACGACGAAGCTGACGTCGCCAGGCCTGTCGCGGGCGGGTTCGGCGACGCAGCGGCGCGGCACGGGCGCGCGATGACGCGCCAACCACCAACCCACGACTGCCGCTGACACCCAACCGCTCAGGGCGATGGTGGTGGCTGCTGACGTCGATACGGACAGGCCATTCAGGTTGGGAACCAGGGATACGCCGCCATACCCCGGCGCACTGGACAGCCATTGTCTCGGTGCCAACAACAGCGGTTCTCCGAGCACCAGCAAGAAGGGAAGGTAGATCCCGACGGCGCTTGCCACGGCGGCTACCGACACCTGCGCGGCTCGACGGACCTGGTCCTGGCGCCACGCCACCAACACCATCGCTACCAGGAAGATCAACGGGTAGGGACGGAACAGGAACGCCATACCCAACAGGACTCCGGCGACCAGGGGGTGGGCTCGTTGCCAGCACCACAGCGCCCAGATGACCAGCGCGACCGCACCGAGGTCCACCGAAATCAGGGCCAGGACCGCTATCACCGGACTCACCGCGAAGTGGGCACTCTGCCAGGGGCGGCTCGGGCGCATGGCAACGATGCCCACGACACAGACCGACATGAGGATCATGGCTACGGCGGCCCACAGACCGAAGATCCATTGCTGGGCCACCAGATCGCCACCGGAGTGGGGTGACATCAACGACAGTGCCCACATCACGAGACCCGCCCCGAGGGGTTGGTCACTGGGGGCGGCGCCGCTATAGGGCAGTGACCGGTTCGCCAGGGCCGAACTGACGTTGACCACCGTGACGTCGGAATAGCAGGCACGCCAGAACTGATCTGGATCCACCCAGCCCTTGACCACGCAGTGGCCCTTCTGAAACACACCGAGAGCCAGCATCGCCGCGCCCATCACGATCACCCCCGCAGCCACCCCCGCCCGACCTCGAGCCCCGACCACGGCATACCGGCCAAGCGGTCCACCGATCGCGTTGCTGGCCATCCGGACCACGGGATCGGTGCGCGATGGGACCACGTAGCCCTCGGGGCGGGTGGTGTTGGGGCGTGTGGGGCTAGCCCCCATCGACCGGGTCGGTGTCCCCGCCGCCTGCACCGGGGTCATTCCCGGCCCCGCCGCCGTTGTTGCCGCCACCCCCGTTGTTGCCGCCGCCGTTGTTACCGCCCCCGTTGCCGCCACCCGCGTTGTTGCCATCGACCGTCGGGCTGGGAGATGGGTCAGACTTCGTCGTCGGCGCGGGCTGCGAATCGGTGGGGGGCTGCGTCGTCGGTTCCGGCTCACTGGTTTCCGCCGGTT
>JBASAZ010000115.1:0-35512 GCA_049650845.1 Ornithinimicrobium sp. | reverse complement strand
GCCTCGACCTTGCAGGCCCAGCGCGACGAGGTAGCCCGGCTGGAGTCCTTGGACACCGGGAAACGGTTCGTCGAGTCTCAGCTGGACGTCGACGACATCGTGGCCGTCTTCCGACACTTCGCCGACCTGACCGGCAGCGACGCGGGACGCGTGGTGGACACGGGTATGCCGGACATCGCCAGTCGGATCGTGCACGAACCGGTTGGGGTCTGCGTCCTGATCACACCGTGGAACTATCCGTTGCTGCAGACGTCGTGGAAGGTCGCTCCCGCGCTTGCCGCTGGGAACACGTTCGTGCTCAAGCCGAGCGAGCTGACCCCGTCAACCGCTATCTGGCTCATGCAGGCCCTCACCGAGGCAGGGTTGCCGGACGGCGTGGCCAACCTGGTGCTCGGTCCTGGAGCTCAGGTTGGTCAAGCGTTGACGGAGTCGCCGCTGGTCGACCTGGTGTCGTTTACTGGTGGGGTCGAGACCGGTCGGGCGATCATGGCCGCCGCGGCACCCACCGTGAAGCGGATCGCCCTGGAGCTCGGCGGCAAGAACCCGAACGTGATCTTCGCCGACGCCGACCTGGAGGCCGCCATCGACAATGCGTTGACCGCAATCTTTTTGGACTCCGGGCAGGTGTGCTCGGCCGGTTCTCGGTTGATCGTGCAGGACGAAATCCACGACCAGGTGGTGACGGAGCTGGTTCGCCGCGCCAGCGGGATCCGCTTGGGCGGTCCGTTTGACGAAGACGCCGAGACGGGTCCGTTGATCAGCGAGGCCCACCGAGCCAAGGTGCACGCCTACGTCGAGGCTGCGGTGAGCGACGGGGCCGAACTGCTCACCGGAGGCGCCGCCCCCGACGACGCAGACTTGGCCACGGGGTGCTACTACCTACCGACGATCTTGGACCGCTGCACGAGCGATATGGCGTGCGTGCAGGAGGAGTCCTTCGGGCCTGTGCTCACCGTCGAGACGTTCTCCGGCCACGACTCCGATGCTCTGGAAGACGCGGCGGTCACGCTGGCCAACGACACCATCTACGGGCTCGCGGGCGCAGTCTGGACCCAGAACGCGGGGCGCGCCGAGCGCGTCGCGGCCCGGCTGCGTCACGGCACGATCTGGATCAACGACTATCACCCCTACGTCCCGCAGGCCGAATGGGGCGGGTTCAAACAATCGGGTATCGGTCGCGAACTGGGCCGGGCGGGTCTCGCGGAATACCAGGAGAGCAAGCACATCTGGCACAACACTCGTCCTGGGCCCGCGCGGTGGTTCGCGGACCGAGGGTGATACCGCCATGCTGACGTTCGACGGGCTCACTTTCGCCATGCTGACTTCGCCATGCTGAACCTATAGGAGCTGGATATGCCGTCCGCAACGCAATTCGACTACGTCATCGTGGGCGGCGGTTCTGCTGGCTCCGCACTGGCCAACCGGCTCAGCGCGGACGCTTCCACGACGGTCCTGGTGCTGGAGGCCGGCCGCAGTGATGCGCGGATCGACCCGTTCATCCATATGCCGGCCGCCTTGCCCTATCCGATCGGCAGCCGGTTCTACGACTGGAAGTACGAGACGGAACCGGAGCCCCATATGGGGGGTCGCCGGGTCGAGCACGCCCGGGGCAAGGTGTTGGGAGGATCCAGCAGCATCAACGGGATGATCTTCCAGCGCGGCAACGCACTGGACTATGAGCGGTGGTCGACCGAGCCCGGCATGGCCGACTGGGACTATGCCCACTGCCTGCCCTACTTCAAGCGGATGGAGACCTGTCTGGCCGGTGCGGACACCTGGAGGGGCGGCTCGGGACCGTTGAAGCTGGAGCGCGGACCGGCCACCTCGCCGCTGTTCGGCGCCTTCTTCGAGGCGGTTCAGCAAGCCGGCTATCCGTTGACTGACGATGTGAACGGCTATCGCCAGGAGGGATTCGCCAAGTTCGACCGCAACGTCTACCGCGGGCGGCGGCTTTCGGCCGCTCGCGCCTATCTCCACCCGGTGATGAAGCGCCCCAACCTCACGGTGCGAACGCTGGCCACGGTGAGCGGACTGCATACCGAAGGAACCCGCGTCACCGGGGTGGACTACCTTGTGGCCGGGAAGGCCAAGCGAAGCGCGAGCGCCGGTGAGGTCATCGTGTGCGGCGGTGCCTTCAACACCCCACAACTGTTGCAGCTTGCCGGCATCGGCGACCCGGCCCACCTGGCTGGCCTCGGCATTGAGCCGTTGGTCGACCTGCCGGGCGTGGGGCAGAACCTCCAAGATCATCTTGAGGTGTATATCCAGCACGAGAGCAGCCAACCGGTCTCGATTGCCCCCTGGCTGAAACATCACCACAAGCCGCGGATCGGGGCGCAGTGGTTGTTCCTGCGCAGCGGGGTGGGGGCCTCCAACCACTTCGAGGCCGGCGGGTTCATCCGCAGCAACGACCAGGTGCCCTACCCCAACGAGATGTTCCACTTTCTGCCCATCGCGATCCGCTACGACGGGTCCCGGCCAGCCAGCGAGCACGGCTACCAGGTGCACATCGGCCCGATGTATTCGGACTGCCGTGGCAGCGTTGCCATTCGTTCGCGCAACCCGTTGGAACACCCCGCGATCCAGTTCAACTACCTGTCCACCGAGGGTGACCGACGGGAGTGGATCGAGATGGTGCGCGCTGCCCGCACCATCTTGGGCCAGCCCGCCTTCGCGGCCTTCAGCAACGGTGAGATCTCGCCCGGTGCCGGTGTCCAGAGCGACCAGGAGATCTTGGATTGGGTGGCCAGAGACGCGGAGACTGCCCTGCACCCCTCGTGCACGGCCAAGATGGGCAGCAGCGATGACCCGATGTCAGTGGTGGATCCGGCCACGATGGCGGTGCACGGCGTGGACGGTTTGCGGGTGGTGGACGCCTCGGTGTTCCCCTTCATCACCAACGGCAATATCTATGCCCCGGTCATGATGGTCGCCGAGCGGGCCGCTGACCTGATCGCCGGCAACACGATGCTCCCGCCGACCGAGGTGCCGTACTACCGACACGGCGAGGGTATGCCGCTGTTTCCCCAGGGGGATCCGCGCAACGATGCGTGGGATGCACACACCGACCCCCCGAGCGCGGCCGGCGCCCGGCACGCTATGCCGACCCCACGGCATACCTCACCCTCCGGAGGAACGCTATGAGTATCGATCACAGCGACGCCAAGCCTGCTAGCTCTCCGCCGCCAAAGGAACCCGAGCCGCCGAAAGCGACCCGCACTAACCCGATCGTGTTCGGAGCATCCCTGAGCGGCACCGTGCTCGTCGCGGTGTGGTTGATCTTCTGGCCCGAGACCGCGGAGGCTCGCATCGGGTCATTGGTCGGATACACCGGCACGTGGTTCGGATGGTTCTATATCGCGCTGGCCACGGCCGTCCTGCTGTTCGTGCTGTTCCTGGGCATCTCCCGCTACGGACAGGTCAAACTCGGACCGGATCATTCGACCCCCGAGTTCTCCACCTTCTCCTGGGCCGCGATGCTCTTTGCGGCTGGGATAGGGACGGACCTGATGTTCTTCTCCGTGGCCGAGCCGGTCACGCAATATCTGGCTCCTCCGGTCGGCGAAGGCGGCACGGTCGACGCCGCTCGTGAAGCGACGGTGTGGACCCTGTTCCACTACGGCATCACCGGCTGGGCGATGTATGCCCTGATGGGGATGGCGTTGGCCTACTTCGCCTATCGGCGCAACCTGCCGCTGGCGGTGCGTTCGGCGCTGTATCCGATCTTCGGCAAGCGGATCAACGGGGCCTTGGGCCACACCGTCGACACCGCCGCCGTGCTCGGGACCATCTTCGGGGTGGCCACCAGCCTGGGGATCGGCGTCGTCCAGCTGAACTTCGGCCTGAACCTGCTGTTCGGCATCCCGGAGGGCAAGGCTGCCCAGATCGGACTGATCGCGCTGGCCGTCATCATCGCCACGATCTCGGCGACGACCGGGGTCGACAAGGGCATTCGCCTGCTCTCGCAGATCAACGTGCTGATGGCCATCGGCCTGGCGGCGTGGGTGTTGGTGTTGGGCAAGACCGCGTTCTTGCTCGAAGCCATCGTCATGAACGTCGGGGATTTCGTGACGACCTTTCCCTCGCTGACCATGCAGACCTTCGCCTTCGAAGACACTGCGGAGTGGATGAGCTTCTGGACCTTGTTCTTCTGGGCTTGGTGGATCGCCTGGGCTTCGTTTGTGGGGTTGTTCCTGGCCCGGATATCGCGCGGACGCACGATCCGACAGTTCGTCGCGGGCACGATGATCATCCCGTTCAGCTACGTCGTGATGTGGGTGTCCATCTTCGGCAACACCGCGATCGACCGGGTGCGTGGGGGCGACGCCGCGTTCGGCGAGGCCACCATGGCGGCACCAGAACGCGGCTTCTACACCTTGCTGCAGGACTACCCGGGAGCGCTGTTCATCATCGGGGTAGCGACGGTGGTCGGTCTGCTGTTCTACGTGACTTCGGCTGACTCCGGTGCCCTGGTGATGGCGAACCTGTGTTCCTATCTGCGGACCTCACACGACGACGCCGACGCGTGGCTGCGGATCGTGTGGGCCGTGGCGACCGGCGTGTTGACCGCTGCCCTGCTCAGTGCCGGGGGAATCGTCGCGCTGCAGTACGCCACGGTGATCATGGGCCTGCCGTTCGCCTTCGTGATGATGCTCGTGGTCTGGGGCCTGTGGCGCGCCCTGCAGGTCGAAGGACATCGGGCGGACAGCGGGCAGCACGTACTGCCGATGATGCTCTCAGCGCGCGACGTGCCGACCGAGCGCTCCCCCGTTCGCCCGTGGAGCGCCCGCCTCGCGCACGCTCTCACCTTCCCCGCCCCCGCGAAGGGCAGCGCCTTCCTCGACGATGTGGTGGCCCCGGCCTTGCGTGACGTGGCGGAGGAGCTGACCGCTAAGGGCGTCGAGACCCACATCGACATTGATGTCGTCGCTGACATCGTTGCGGACGACGACGGCGCCACCAGCCGAAATGTGCAACTGCGGACGACCGCGCAGGAAGCCCACCCCTTCGTCTACCGGGTCGAGCTGGTGCCGGCTCCGGTCCCTGCCTACGGGGGGCGCATGGTGCGAGGCGACGAAACCTATGCCCGTCTCGAAGTGCACTCCGCCGACGGTGGTCAGGGATACGACGTGATGGGATACACCCACAATCAGGTCATCCACGACTGTCTGGACGCCTATCTGCGCCACCTCGAGTTCCTGCGACTGGAGGATTCGTCACCGGGCCAGTGAGCGGCTGACGGGGCCCCTGGACAGCCCCAGCTCGCATCCCGGAATTGTTACCGGGCTGTTATCCCCAGCCGTCCCGCTGGACGCCGCAATCGCTTACATTTGCATCGTATCCCTCACCGTCGAGGCACGAACCGCCTCGACGTCCACGCGAAACGGAGGCGGGCATATGCCCTCACGCACCACATCCCGTCGCTGGTTGGCCCTTACGGCCGGCATGGCGACCATCACCCTGGCAGCTTGCGGTGGCGGTGACGAAGAGTCGGACGCTCTGGCTGACGTCACCAGCAACGTTGACTGCGCCGCATTCGAGGAGTACGGCGACCTCGAGGGCACCGAGGTCAGCATCTACACCTCGATCATCTCCCCCGAGGATCAGCCCTACATCGACTCGTTCAAGCCGTTCGAGGACTGCACCGGCGCCAAGGTCAACTACGAAGGCTCCCGTGACTTCGAAGCTCAGCTCCAGGTCCGCCTGCAGGCCGGAAACCCGCCGGACATTGCTTTCGTACCCCAGCCCGGTTTGCTCAACACCATTGCCACGACCTTCCCCGACAAGGTCGTCGCGGTTTCCGATCAGGCAGTGACCAACGTTGACGAGCATTACGACCCGCTGTGGAAGGAACTCGGCACCGTCGACGGCAACTACGTGGCAGCGCCGCTCGGCGCAAACGTCAAGTCGTTCGTGTGGTACTCACCGAAGGCCTTCGAGGAGGGCGGCTACGAAATCCCCACCACCCAAGAAGAGTTGATCGCGCTGACCGACCAGATCATCGCCGACAACCCGGACGTGAAGCCATGGTGCGCCGGCATCGAGTCGGGCACCGCCACCGGTTGGACCGCGACGGACTGGCTTGAGGACTACATGTTGCGCACCGCCGGTCCGGACGTCTACGACCAGTGGGTGGACCACGAGATTCCCTTCGATGACCCTCAGGTCGTCGAAGCTCTGGACCAGGTCGGTGGGATCTTGCGCAACCCGGACTACGTCAACGGTGGGCTGGGCGGCGTGGAGTCCATTGCCACCACAGCGTTCGGCGACGCCGGTCTGCCGATCCTGGACGGCAACTGCTTCATGATGCGTCAGGCGTCCTTCTACCAGGCCAACTGGCCCGAGGGCACCAACGTGGCTGAAGACGGCGACGTGTTCGCGTTCTATCTGCCGGGAGAGGCCGCGGACGACAAGCCTTTGCTGTTGGGCGGTGAGTTCACACTCGCCTTCGCCGACCGCCCCGAGGTCGCTGCATTGCAGGGCTACCTCACCAGCCCCGAGTGGTCAAATGTCAAGGCTCAGCTCAGCGGTCCCGGCTGGATTTCGGCCAACAAGGACCTGGACCCGAGCAACTTGTCGAGCCCTATCGACCAACTGTCCGTCGAGTTGTTGACCGATGAGGCGGCGACCCTTCGTTTTGACGGCTCGGACCTGATGCCGGCTGCGGTAGGCGCAGGAACCTTCTGGACCGCCATGACGGACTGGATCGCGCTCGGGACGAGTTCCGAGGACGTGCTCAAGTCGGTTGAAGGCAGCTGGCCCAGCCAGTAGTCACGACCGGAATGGTTCTGCAACGGGTGGTGGCTGCGCGATAGTGCTCCACCACCCGTTGCTGACTTTCAATCTGACTAAGGCGTCTACATTCCCTCAAGGAGGCAAGAATGGATTTTCTACTTGAAACCTCGACGACAAGTTCAAAACTGATCGTCATGGTCATCGCGATCCTGGCCTTTGCCGCGGTTATGGGCATTGTGCTGTTCGTCGCCGACCGCCCTCGGGTCCCCAAATGGGTCCTCGTCACCGGGTTCCTCGGTCCCGCCGTGCTTCTCATCACGGCGGGTCTGATCTATCCGGCCATCCTGACCATCATCGCTTCGTTCCAGAACGTCGCCGGTGATCTGGTCGGCCTTGATAACTACGCCACCATCTTCGGCACCCCGAACTTCCGAACGGTATTGTTCAACACCGCGCTGTGGGTGATCTTGGTCCCACTGCTCGCAACCGGGTTCGGGCTGATGTATGCCACGCTGGTCGACCGCGCCTTCGGTGAAAAGTTCGCCAAAACGCTGGTCTTCCTCCCCATGGCTATCTCGATGGTCGGTGCCTCCATCATTTGGAAGTTCGTCTACGAGTTCCGCCCCAACCAACCGGGAGTGGAACAGATCGGGTTACTCAACCAGCTCTTGGTCTTGGTTGGCGGGACGCCACAGCAGTGGTTGCTGGATCCGCCGATCAACAACCTGTTCCTCATTGCCGTCATGGTGTGGATTCAGACCGGATTCGCCATGACCGTGCTTTCAGCAGCGATCAAGTCGATTCCCGACGAGATCATCGAAGCGGCCAAGATGGATGGTGTGGAGGGCTTCCCGATGTTCCGCTACGTCACGCTGCCCACGGTGCGTCCGGCCGTCGTGGTGGTCGTCACCACTATCGCCATGGCGACCTTGAAGGTCTTCGACATCGTCCGAACCATGACGGGCGGACAGTTCAGCACCTCCATCGTGGCGAACGAGTTCTACAGCCAGAGCTTCAGCTTCGGTCGATCAGATCTCGGCGCCACACTTGCTGTGTTGTTGTTCATCCTCGTGATCCCGATCATCTTGTACAACATCCGCCAGATGCGACTCTCGGAGGAACAGCGATGAGCCAAGGACCCATGGCCCCAGACACGCCTGCAGGCGAGCACCACGGCTCTCCGGCGGCTAAAGCCACCCCCTCTGGAGGTGGTGGCCCAGACGTGAAGGAACGCAAGGAGCCCCGCAAGCTCACGAAAAAGGAGCAGCGGGCGGTCGACGCCAAAACGCGTCTGACCTCCCCGTGGGCCTCCGGGTTCGCGATCTTCTTAGCGATTCTGTGGTCGGTCCCGACTTTCGGCCTTTTCGTGAGCTCGTTCCGGCCCGAGAGAGAGATCAAAACCACGGGTTGGTGGACATTCTTCGCCAATCCCGAGGTCACGCTCGAAAACTACGACACGGTGTTGTTCGGTCGCTCGACCGACTTCGCGAGTGCCTTCCTCAACACGGTGGTCATCACGTTGCCTGCGGTGTTCATCCCGATCAGCCTGGCGCTGTTGGCGGCGTATGCGTTTGCCTGGATCGACTTCAAGGGTCGCAGCTTCCTGTTCGTCGCCGTGTTCGCCCTTCAGGTCGTGCCGATTCAGATCGCCTTGATTCCGCTGCTGACGCAGTACGTCCGGTTTGGGATCGACGGCTCACTGTGGGTCCTGTGGTTGTCTCACTCGATCTTCGCGCTGCCGTTGGCCATCTTCCTGCTGCACAACTTCATGATGGACATCCCACGTTCGCTCATCGAGGCCGCTCGGGTCGATGGAGCCGGTCACGTCAAAATCTTCTTTCAGGTTTTGCTGCCGTTGCTGGTGCCTGCGATCGCATCGTTCTCGATCTTCCAGTTCCTCTGGGTGTGGAACGACCTCTTGGTCGCCTTGGTCTTCGCCAGCACGGACCTTCAGCCGCTGACGCTGAAGATCCAGAACCTGGCGGGTAGTCGTGGCGCTGAATGGCAGCTGCTATCGGCTGGTGCCTTCGTTGCCATGGTCGTTCCGTTGGTCGTGTTCCTTGCCCTTCAACGCTTCTTCGTCCGCGGCCTGTTGGCCGGCGGGGTCAAGGGCTGAGGGGGAGACGACACAGCGATGAGCACTATCTCCGATGTAGCGCGGGCGGCTGGGGTCTCTGTGGCCACGGTCTCCCGCGCTCTTCGGGGTGTCAGCACGGTGAACGCAGCCACCCGAGATCGGGTGATGCAAGCCGCCGAGGCGTTGGACTACGTCGCCTCCCCCACGGCCGCGTCGCTGGCCTCGGGGCGCACCCGCGTGATCGGCATCGTGACGCCGTTCTTGACGCGGTGGTTCTTCGCCACGGCCGTCAGCGCCATCGAGAAAACCCTGCGCGAATACGGATACCACGTCCTTCTGATCGACCTCGAAGCCGACTCGGCATACGAGCGACGTGCCTTGACGTCTCAGATGCTCAGCAAACGCGTCGATGGGTTGATCGTGCTCAATGTCCCGTTACGGGACGCCGAACTCATCTTGATCGACAAGCTTGCCCTGCCGGTGGTGGCCTTCGGCAACCCTGTCTCGGGCCACCCGCTCATCCACATCGACGACGCGGCTGCGGTCCGGATCGCGGTCGACCACCTGGTGGAACTCGGCCACACCCAGATCGGGTACGCAGGGTCGGTTCCTCCCACGGCCGAGCACCGGCTGGTGCCCTGGGGTCGACTGACCGGATTTCGCGAGGGGATGCGCGAGCACGGTCTGACCCTGAACAGCGACTGGGTCATCACCTGCGATTGGTCGGCGCAGGACGCGGCCAGGCAGTCGACCATGCTCTTCATGCGCGATCCCGTGCCGACGGCGGTGATTGCTGCCAGTGACGAGATCGCCATCGGCCTGATGGCCGTGGCCGTGCAATCGGATCGGCGTATCCCGCAAGACTTTTCGATCGTCGGTGTGGACGACTATGCCCTCTCCGACGTGCTCCAGCTGACCACGGTCAGGCAGGACGTCATCATGCAAGGGCGTGCGGCCGCCGACACATTGCTGCATATCCTGCTGGGTCCCACCGAGGAGCCCGCACCGAGTCGACCCAGCGCTATGGTCGGCGACGTGTTGACCCTGCCCACTCAGCTGGTGCGGCGCCGCACCACCAGTCGCGTCCGCGGCGCTCTGGGCGAGGCGCCACCACTGCTCAGCACTCCTGCGGACCGATAGCTTCTGCTCAGCACTTCTGCTGACCGGTAACTGCGCCCGCGCCCCGAGCGTGCCGGCGACCTAGCGCCCGCGGTACTCCCCGCGGCTCGATGAGCCACGGTTACCTTCGCGAGGACCACCACTGCGACGTGGCGCACCGGCTCCTCGGGAACCACCACTGCGTGGGCCACCATCACGACGCGGACCGCCACCACCACGCTGGGGCGGGCGGCCACCTCGACGAGGCGGGCGCAGCACGGCGTCCAGCCGAGCTTGCGGAATCGCCTCGCCGGAGGGCATACGGCCTCCAGCCGTTGAGATCACGGCCTCGTCGCTGGGCCCGACCATCATGGCCGTCGTCTGCACGCCAGCCGAATCCAACAGCCGGGTGACCTGACGGCGCTGGTGCGGCAGGGCCAAGGTGACGACCACGCCGTCCTCGCCAGCGCGAGCCGTCCGACCCGAACGGTGCAGATAGTCCTTGTGGTCAGCAGGCGGGTCGGCCTGCAACACCAACGACACGTCGTCCACGTGAATGCCACGGGCCGCGACGTCGGTGGCCACCAGCACCGGCAGCTCTCCGGATTTGAAGCCCTCGAGGACCCTGGTGCGCTGGGCCTGGTTCAACCCCCCGTGCAGTGCCGCCGCGAAGACTCCGGACTCCCGCAGCTGCAGGGCCACGCGGTCGGCACCGAGCTTGGTGCGCACGAAAACGAGCGTGCGGCCCGAGCGGTTGGCGATGGCCGCCGTGATTTCCTTCTTGTCGTGCGGGTGGACCAGGAACAAGTGATGGTCCATCGTGGACACACTCGCGGTGGCGTCGTTGGTCGAGTGGGTCACGGGATCCACGAGGTAGTTCTTCGCCACCTTGTCGACACCGTGATCCAGCGTGGCCGAGAAGAGCAGTCGTTGACCGCCGGCGGGGGTCAGATCGAGAATCTCGCTGATGGCCTCGACGAAACCCATCTCGGCCATGTGGTCGGCCTCGTCCAGCACGGTGATCTGCACGTCGCCCAAGTTGGCCGCGCCGCGCTCGATCAGGTCGGCTAGCCGTCCGGGAGTCGCCACCAACACGTCCACGCCTTCATCCAGCGATCGCAGTTGGGGCGTGTACGACATGCCCCCAGCGATGAGCTGGTGTCGAAGACGCAACGCAGACATCAAGGGTCGCAGAGCCTCCAGGATCTGCATGGCCAGTTCACGCGTCGGCGTCAGAATGACGGCATGGGGGCGGTGCGGAGCGGCGCGTTGGCCTTCGGCCAACCGGTGCAACATCGGCAGGCCGAAGGCCATGGTCTTGCCGGAGCCGGTCTGTCCGCGACCGAGCAGGTCGCGACCGGCCAATGCGTCGGGGATCGTGGCCGTCTGAATGGGGAAGGGCGTCACAATGCCCATGCGAGCGAGGGCGGCCACCAAATCGGCATGCAGGCCCAGAGCCGCGAACCCGTTGTCTGCCGTCACCTCGGCCGAAGCCTTCACCGACGGACTAGCGACTCGGGCTGGGCGCTGCTCTCCCCTGGGGTCACCAGTGGCCCCATGGTCAGGACCGTGCGGGCGTTGGCCGGACGTGCTCGGTCGCTCGGCACGGTTCATTTCCCGCGTAGCGCGGTCACGATCGGACGGCCGGCGCTCGGTCGTGGCGCGATCCTGACGATCGGGCCGGCCGGTGGAGTCCTCACGATGCTGGCGCATGCCGTGCTCGCGGTGGTCCGGGCGACGTGCCGGCGGCGTCCCGCGTTGCGCCCGTTCGTGGACGTCTTGCCAGCTCTGCCCGCTCGAACGCCCCTGCGAGCGCTGGTCCGGACCGCTTGAGTTCCAATCCCGACTGCCACGACTTCTGCTCTCTGCCCCCGAGCGCGACTCGCCGTAGGACCCAGACTTCCGCTCGCCGTAGGACCCGGACTTCTTCTCACCGTAGGACCCAGACTTCCGCTCGCCGTAGGACCCAGAGTTCCGCTCGCCGGATGCCCCCACGGCAGCGCGTCGGGGTCCTGAGGATTTCGATGCCGACCAGCGCGGACCTCCCTGCGAGGAAGCACCCGAGCGACGATCCTTCGACGACCCGTATTCGGATCGTGAGTCGCGTGACTGCTTAGCCTCTTCGCTCCACCGCGGCGACTTGGTCGCCCGGGCCGAGCCGTTGTCGTCTGTCTTGCCCTGTGAGGCGCGGCGGGCAGAGCGCTCGGACTGCTCACGCGCGACGCGAGCCGCCTTCTTCTGAGAACTGCTGTGTCGTGCCTTTTTGTCGTTCGTGGGCGCGCCGGAGCGCGAGGCTTTGAGTGCCATCGTGGCTTTCTCGCTTCGTGTCATCGAGGTGGGTGCGACTCGACGCTTCGACAGCGGATGAAGACCTACCCCTGAAGTGCCCCCGTGTGCGGGCACGCGTGCCACCAAGAACGGTTCGTCTTGGGGCTGTGGGTGCGTCCGACATACGACGTCGAACAGCCCTCAACGTTAGCAGACTCCATGGCTGTGTTGTGTCACGCCGCGTGGGCAGGTCAGGCGTCGATGCGCTCGCGATCCAGAGCGTGCGCGGAGTCGACGATGAAGTCCTTGCGCGGTGCGACCAACGAGCCCATCAGCAGCTCGAAGACGCGCTCGGCTTGCTCACCATCGGCTAACGTCACCCGCCGTAGGGTCCTGCGGCGAGGATCCATGGTCGTCTCGGCGAGCTGGTCGGCGTCCATCTCGCCCAATCCCTTGTAACGCTGCATCGGCTGCTTGACCGCCCGGCCGCGCCGCTGAAAATTCGCCAGGGTGCTGCGCATCTCGGCCTCGGTGTACGTATAGATCAGCTCACGCTTTGACCGTCCCGATGCGCTCACTTCCAACCGGTGCAGCGGTGGCATCGCCGCATACACCAATCCTGCCTCCACCATCGGGCGCATGTAGCGGAAGAACAGGGTCAACAAGAGCGTGCGGATGTGGGCGCCGTCGACGTCCGCATCGGTCATGATGATGACTTTGCCGTAGCGGACCAGGTCAACGTCGAAGGACCGCCCGGACCCCGCCCCGATCACCTGGATGATGGCCGCGCACTCGGAGTTGTGCAGCATGTCCGACACCGAGGCCTTCTGGACGTTCAGGATTTTGCCGCGGATCGGCAGAAGGGCTTGGAAATCACTGGACCGAGCGAGTTTTGCGGTGCCCAACGCGCTGTCACCCTCGACGATGAACAACTCCGAACGCTCGGTGTCGCTCGTGCGGCAGTCCGCCAGTTTGGCCGGCAACGTCGAAGACTCCAGTGCGTTCTTGCGTCGTTGGGTCTCTTTGTGAACTCTGGCTGAGATGCGGGACTTCATCTCGGCGACGATCTTGTCCAGCAGTAGCGCGGCTTGCGCCTTGTCCGCGCGGGCCGCAGAGGTCAGTCGCGCGGTCAGCTCGGTCTCGACCACCTTGGCCACGATCGCTCGCACCGCCGAGGTGCCGAGGACCTCCTTGGTCTGGCCCTCGAACTGTGGCTCCGCCAGTCGCACGGTCACCACCGCCGTCATTCCGGCCAACGCGTCGTCTTTCTCGATCTTGTCGTTGCCGACCTTGAGCCGCCGCGAGTTGTTCTCGACCTGTTTGCGGAAGACCTTGAGCAGAGCCTGCTCGAAGCCCTGCACGTGCGTCCCACCTTTCGGTGTGGCGATGATGTTGACGAAACTGCGCATCGTGGTGTCGTAACCAGTCCCCCACTGCAGGGCGATATCGACGTCGCAGTCCCGCTCGACCGCCGTCGAGGTCATATGACCAGCGCTGTCCAGGACGGGGACCGTCTCGGTGAAGGTGGCGGCCCCCTGCAGCCTCCAGCAGTCGGTCACCGGCGTGTCGGATGCCAGATAATCGACGAACTCGCCGATGCCACCTTCGTGCACGAAGGTATGGACCTGCGGGGTCTCGGCTCGCCGATCCGTCACCGTCAGACTAAGACCAGGCACCAGGAACGAGGTCTGACGTGCGCGATCCATCAGTTCGTCGTCGACGAAGGTGGCGTTCTTGATGAAAATCTGCGGGTCAGCCCAGTAGCGAACCCGGGTCCCGCTGACTCCGCGCTTGACCTTGCCGACGACCACCAGCCGGGATGTGGTCTCAAAGGGGGTGAACGCAGCCTCGGGTGACTTCTCCCCGGAGTCCGCGAACGTGCCAGGCTCGCCCCGCCGGAAGCTCATCGCGTAGGTCTTGCCGTTTCGGTCGACTTCGACATCCAGCCGCGCGGAGAGCGCATTCACCACCGAGGCGCCGACGCCGTGCAGACCCCCCGACGCGGTGTAGGAGCCTCCACCGAACTTTCCTCCGGCGTGCAGCTTGGTAAAGACCACCTCCACGCCAGACAGTCCCGTCCTGGGCTCGGCGTCCACCGGGATACCTCGTCCGTCGTCGCTGACCTGGACCGACCCGTCGGCGAGCAGCTCTATTCCGATGGCGCGCGCGTGCCCCCCGAGGGCTTCGTCCACGGCGTTGTCGATGATCTCCCACACGCAGTGCATGAGGCCGCGTGAGTCGGTGGAGCCGACGTACATCCCGGGGCGCTTGCGGACAGCCTCGAGGCCCTCCAACACTTGGAGGTGACGGGCTGAATAGTCGGTTGCGATAGGCCTGCCCTTCGTGTCCGGACCGTTCTTCCCTGAAGCGGGGGGTCTCGTGTCATCGCAGGCTAGCCCACGTCCTTCGGGCTTCACGCCTTCGGGGACGGCGTTTCTTAGGCTGCGTCATCTGCGGCGTGGTCGCGGCCGGAGGGGGATGTGATCCAGATCACTATGCCCGGCCCATCCGGTCGCTGATTGGCTCCGAACCTCCTGGTGAGTACCCGGGAGACACGTTCTCCGTCCCTGAACGAAAGGACCATCATGCGCACCTCCACCCGCTTGAGCCCCCTCGTGGCCGCTGCCCTCGTCGGCCTGCCCATCGCCCTCGCCGGCCCCGCCGCGGCCCAGGACGGCACCGAGCTGTCCGGCACGCTGGAATCCCTGAACGACAGCGGCACCACCGGAACCGTGTGGGCCATGGTGGAGGGCACAAGCGTCACCGTGAAGCTCGAGACCAGCGGGGCCCTCGCGGACGCCCCGCATGCCCAGCACATTCACATCGGTGGCAAGAACGTCTGCCCCGATCCCAGCATGGAGGGCACTGGATTCGAGGGTGCCATCCGCACCACCGACGCAGCCGGTTCCTACGGTGGCGTCAAGGTCTCGCTGACTAAGGAGCCTGGCGAGACCGGCCCCGACGCTGTCCTTGACGTTGCCAACTTCCCGGTCGGCAACGCCTCCTATGAACGCACCTTCGAGGTGTCCCAAGACATCGCCGACCAGATCGCGGCCGGTGATGGCGTGGTTGTCGTCCACGGCGTGGACCACAACGGCAACGGTGAGTACGACGGAGACATGGAATCCGACCTCGACCCGTCGTTGCCGGCCGAAGCCACCGACCCAGCTGCCTGCGGCGAACTGAACGCCGCGCAGATGGCGATGCCCGAAGGTGGCGTCGAAACCGGTGGTGGCTCGACTGAAGGCACGGAGTATGCCGGGCTGCTTGGCCTGGGCACCCTCGCCTTCGCCGCTGGAGCCGCCGGCCTGATGGTCAACCGCCGCCGCGGGAACAGCGCGTCGCGCTGATCCGAATGACAATCATGTCCGGAGGCCGCGGGCGCTTCATGGCGCCCGCGGTCTCCGCCTTCCTGCTCCTCGCCGGCGTCATCGTGGTGGCTTGGGCGCTGCTTCATCAACAGGGCGATCCCCCTCCTGTCTCCTCACGACCGGAGGCCGCGTCGATCATCGACCCTGCCGCTACAGGCGCCGGCGGTGGCGCACCGGATGCGGCCGCATCGACCGCATCGGCCGCACCTGAGGCCCCGACCGAGCCGAAAGCCTCGGCTACGACAGATCGGACGCCGGAGCCCGAGTCCGAACCCGAACCACTGGCTTTGGACCCTTCCGAACCCGTAGCCGTACGGATCAACAGCATTGACGTCTCATCCGACTTGCACGCCCTCGGGTTGACCCAGGAGGGCGCGCTGGAGGTGCCTTCAGGCGATCTGTACAACCAAGCCGCCTGGTACGAAGGCTCCCCCACACCAGGGGAGATCGGGCCTGCCGTCGTCGAGGGTCACGTGACGAGTCAGGGATCGGTGCCGTCGGTGTTCTTCGACCTCGGAGCCGTTGCGGCCGGCGACGACATCGAGATTGATCGGGCCGACGGGCGCACCGCTGTCTTCGAAGTGTACGAGACCGGCTCCTTCCCCAAGGATGACTTCCCGAGTCTGGCCGTCTACGGCCGCACCAGCGATGCCGAGCTGCGAGTCATCACGTGTGGCGGCGAATACAGCGCCGAGCAGCGTCGCCACCTCGACAATGTCGTGCTCTTCGCACGATTGGTCGACGTCGTATGACCCGTCACCCGGTCGAGTGACCCGTCAGCTTTGCAACGGCACAACCACAACGGGGTCGCCACTCGGCTGATCCGAGCCCCCGGAAGGCTCCACACTGAGGGCGACCGCGACACTTCCAGCAGGGTCACCATCCAAAGCGACTTCGCTGCTCCCCGCGTCCGCCGCATCGTCGAGGACGCCCGCGGAGAGCACCTGCTCGTCCGCATTGACCCACCACGCCTGATACACCTCGTCGTCTGCCAACTCGGGAAGATCTTCCGTGATCAGCACCGCTCGGTCCAACGAAGCGGAGGCGACGACGGTAACCACTTCCCCCGCGTATTCGCTGTCGAAGGTTCGGGCGTCCTCAGCCTGTATGACTTGGTCGATGGGACTCAGCTCATCACTCACGCCCTGCCAGATACCCCATCCACCGACAGCCAGGAGGCCGGCAGCCGCTAAGCCCCATAGAGCACGTCGGCTGGGCGCACGCTGCTCGGCGCGGACCGGTTGCGCGTCGTCCACGTCGCTTCCGTGCGGCGTTGCGGATACGTGTTCCCCCAGGGCGCCCATCAGACGCTCCTTCAGGTGCGGCGGTGGCTCGATCTCGTAACCGTTGCTCAGCACGACGGCGGCCTCGGTCAGCTGTTGCAGCTCCAGGCGGCAGCGCTCGCACCCTCGCAGGTGTTCCTGCACGACGCGGCGCTCATCAGGGTCGACGGCATCCAGCGCATACGCCCCGATGAGCTCGTGCACATGAGCTGTCGACGGGGTCATAGCGAGCCTCCCATCTCTTCTCGTAGCTTGCGCAGACCATCGCGAATTCGCGTCTTCGCGGTGCCTAACGGGACACCAAGAGCGGCTGACACCTCACGATGTGTCATGCCCTGGAAATACGCCATCTCAAGTGCTTCCTGGTGCGGGGGGCCGAGGTCGACGACAGCCGTACGCACCGCCGTCGCCTGCCAACGGTCTTCAACCTCCTGGCTTGTCGGATCCAGAGTTGGCCTATCACGTCGGGATTCGTAGTCCTCGTCCCGAACGGATTGCGCCTGCGCGGACCGAACCCGGTCGACCGCTCTGCGATGAGCCAGCGTCATCAACCAGGACAAGGCGCTTCCACGGGACGGATCGAAATTGGACGCGTTGTTCCAGATCTGCAGGAAAACCTCTTGGGTGACTTCTTCGGACTGCGCATGGTCGCGCAGGATGCGGACCACCAGACCGTGCACTCGTGGGGCTACGCGGTCGTAGAGCAAGGCGAAGGCACGCTGGTCGCCGGTTGCGCTCAGGCGCAGCAGCTCTTCCAGGCTGGGCTCGGCCGTTTCCTCCATCGGCCCATCATGACGCACCGTTACGCCCTCGGCAGAACAGGACACACAGCTCGCGCGTGCCGCGTTACCCCTCTACGACGCCATGCTTGACTAGGTGTCACTCCGAAACAGGCAGCACGCCTGGGTCGGATCCCAGCGAAAGGAGCACAGACATGAACGCCACTTTGGCCCCCGAACTGACCGCTGCCCACCGTTGCGACCGCTGCGGCGCGCAGGCGTATGTCCGCGCTCGCCTGGCCGATGGGCTGGAGTTGCACTTTTGTGCTCACCACGGCCGAGCGCACTTGGACAAGTTGCGCAATCTGGACGGCATCACCATCACGGACGAATCAGAGCGGTTGCACCAGGAGTCCCAGCCCGCCGGCTGATCACGGATGACCACCGTTGCGGTCATGTCCGGGCTGATCATGCTGGTGGGGCTGCTCGGGATCGTCATCCCCATCCTTCCCGGTCTCTTGCTCGTGTGGGTCGGTGCCTCATTGTGGGCAGTCAACGAGGGTTCTGCGCTCGGTTGGGGCGTGTTGACGGCGGTGACCCTCGTGGCAGGGCTGGGGGTAGTGCTGCAGTTCCTCATCCCCGGCCAGCGCATGCGCCGAGCAGGCGTGCGCACCTCAACCCTGGTATTCGCAGTGGTGGTCGCAGTCATCCTCGGCATCCTGATCCCGGTGGTGGGCGCCCTCATCGGTTTTCCGTTGGGCATCTATGTGCTTCAGCGGGTCCGACACCGAAACCATCACGTGGCCTGGGAGTCGACGATCCACGCGCTGAAGGCGGTGGGGCTGAACATCGTGATCGAGTTGACGGCGGCTCTGCTCATTATCACCGTGTGGCTGTGTGCCATCGTTTTTGGAAGCTGAGAGTTTTTGGAAGCTGAGGTCTGACCAGCATCGGGGATGAGCCCGGTGCTCAACGCCACGATTCGCGACGCCGCGAAACGTGCCGCCACGAAACTGTCGGCTCACGCCTCGAGGTCAAATGTCACCGGACTCAATGTCACCGAGATCAACGTGACGGAACCGCGCTCAGTGCGACGGGATGGCGCTCAGTCGCGATCCCCATCGCGGCGCTTGTCCCAGCGTTGTTCCATGCGCTGCATGAACGATCCACTGCGACGCGGGCCGGACGCCTTCTTCTGGCCAGGGACACTTTTGCCTGTCGTCCCACTGCCTGAAGGTCCCTGTGACGAGCCCACCACCGACAGCGGCGGGTTCTTTGATCCGGGTGTGAAGGCCCACACACCACCGAGAACCATCGCAGCGAAGCCGATGCCCCCGATCCATATCTGACTGAGGAAGACGCCGGTGAGGACCAACGCGAGTCCGATGACGGCAACGACAACCCCCAACACAGCACGCTGACGTGAGCGGCCGTGTGCGGCTGGCTTTTTGAGGTTGGAAGCAAACCTGGGGTCCTCGGCGTAGAGCGCGTGCTCCATCTGCTCAAGGACGCGTTGCTCATGCTCGGAGAGCGGCACTGGGAACCTCCCGGACTGATGTGTGCGAGCACAGGGTTGGTGCCAGCATCCTTTTATCAGGATAAATCGTGAACGAAGGAAGCACTACCCCGGGTTCCCGATCTAGTCCTGTAGTTTACGCCCTTACTCGCACAGTTTCGACGGGAGATCGCTGAGCCCCCTCTCCGGCGATCAAACTGGCTGGCCGCACGGCTCCGTGGCCGAAGCGAGACACTGCTTGGTCCACAGCTCGCTCCGCCTCGCGCCAACCGTTGATCGGTTCATCCAACCGCGCTTGCACAGGAGTGGCGCCTCCCTCGCTGAGCCCTTCGACTCGCACCCCGAGAAGGCGGATACGCGCGCGTTGTAGCCCTAACGCGTCGAACAGCATCGACGATGTGGCGTAGACGTCCCGGGTGATGTCGGTGGGTCGGGCCATCGTGCGGGAGCGAGTGATCGTGGTGAAGTCAGAGAAGCGCACCGTCAGCACTACGGTGCGTCCCATCATCTGGGCATGCCGCAACCGGGTGGTTGTGCGATCACTGAGGTGCAGTAACTGGCGATGTAACTCGATCGGGTCATCGATGTCGTGGCTGAACGTCTGTGAGGAACCCACACTGCGTTCCCGCCGCGAAGGCCTCACGACGTCAGTGCTAGCACTCCCCCAGGCCATACTGCGCAAGTGTTGTGCGCTGGCGTGGCCTACCGCTCGTTGCAGGGTCCGCTCCGGGAGGTGGGCGATATCGGCCACGGTATGCAGACCGAACCTGTTCAGCTCAGCTTCAGTGGCCTCACCGACACCCCATAGGGCACCAACCGGCAGCGGGTGAAGAAAGGACACCACATCTGCGGGGGCTACCATCCGCACTCCATCAGGCTTGGCCGCCCGGGAAGCCATTTTGGCCACCGCTTTGGTCGCGGCGCCACCCACCGAGCAGGTGATTCGCTGCTCGTCGGCCACGGTGTCCTTGATCCACGCAGCGATCTGAGTGGGCGACCCCAGTCTGCGTCGAGACTGTGAGACGTCCAAGAAAGCCTCTTCCATGGAAACCGGCTCCATCACCGGCGTGACCTCCGAGAAGATCGACATTACGGCTTCAGAGACCCGCGCGTACTTTTCGTAGTCCGGAAACAACACCGTGGCCTGGGGGCAGAGTCGTTGGGCACGAGACATCGGCATGCCGGAGCACACCCCGAAGGAGCGTGCTGGGTAGGTCGCCGAGAGCACCACGCTGCGCCATCCCCCACCGATGATCACGGGTTGATCCACCAACTGAGGCTCATCGATGAGGGACACGGATGCATAGAAGGCATCCATGTCAACGTGCAGCACGGTGCACTCTGCATCACCACGGCCTATATCACTGGGCTGAAGGTTCTCGTTCATCGTCCCGAACTGCCCGGACTGGAATGCCACAACTTGCGGTCGCTGCCGGGTGGGCCCACATCGGCATACGGCGATTGCGTAAAACCCGAGGCGTGCAGCAACACTCTGCGTCCCACGGGCTCACCACTCGGGTCGTCGTTTCGGCGAGATGCCCCGCGTTCCTCTGCCTGCGCCGCAGCCGCTCTCTCGGTACGCTCCATCAGCGCCCAGACGGCATCGATCCCCTCGCTGCGATAGATCTGATCGAGATGGGTCATCTCCCAGGCAGCGGTCGCCCGCACTGATCTGCCCCGTGGGCCCGTGCGCCGCAACACTCCGCGCACCACCAGCAACCAGGAGTGGAAGACCGTGGCGGCATACGGCCCCTGGACGTCTTCGAAGAACGTGGCGTCGCTGGGTCCAGTCCCGTCATCCAAGGTCAAGAAGACCACTCGTCGTCCTGAGCGGATGGGTGGAGTTTGGGTCGCGACCTTGGCACCGGCAATCATCACCTCGGACTGGTTGCGGCACGTCAGCAGACGATTGGCCGGAGTCACTCCCAAGGCCTGCAGCATCGGCTGGTAGGTGTTGGTCACGTGCCCGCTCACGTCCATCCCCAACACATCTAGCTCGGCCATCGTCTGGTCCTGTGGACTCATCGCCGGTAGCCCACTGCCGGCGAGCACCTGAGGCTCATCTCCTAGGTCCAACGCCAACTGAGTACTGACCGGTGCGTTGGGGTGCCAGGAGCGGGCACCCCGGGCCTGAGCGCTGGTGCGGGCTGCGATCTCACCGGCATTGCTCTGGTGGATGATCCGACGCGCTTTAGCCGCGGATGAGGTGGTCGAACGATGGGTTCTGGACCAGCGGTCCAGCTCGCGCACGGTAAGCAACAGGTCGCGGCGCGTCAGATGCTGACCCACCTGGTGCAGCGAATCGAAGCCACCAACCGTCACCAAGCGCTCGACCACCGGGCGGGACACTGCGGCTCGCTGCCAGAAGTCGGCCAACGAGGCGTACGGCTGACCCGCCACGATCCGTTGCACCTCGGCATCATTGATGCCTTTGATCTCGGCCAACGACAGTCGAATGCCATAACCACTGGCGCGCTGCTCTATCCGCGCCATCTCCTGCTCGACACGGTCCCCGCTCCAACCGTGCTCAGTTGGACCGTGCTCAGCTGGACCGTGCTCGATGACTACCTCGTCCAGACGCTGCACCTGGTATGTCGACCCGCAGGCGTTGACGTCAATACCCAGCACACGCACGCCCATGTTGCGGGCCTCGTCCAGGATCAGTCTCTTGGGATACATCCCGGGATCATGGGTCAGCACACCGGCAAGGAAGGCCGCCGTATGGTGCGTCTTGAGCCAGGCAGAGTGATAGGTCGGAAGAGCAAAAGCTGCCGCGTGGGCCTTACAGAATCCGAACGAGGCGAAGGCTGCGAGCACCTGCCAGATCCGCTCGACCTCAGGGTTCGTATAACCACGTGCCAGCGCCGCTGGACGCCACCATTGCTCAATCTGCTGTTGGCCCACCGGCGATCCCATAGCCCGACGCACCTCGTCGGCCTGAGCCAAACTGACACCGGTGGTCTCGGCCACGATCTTGAGCACCTGCTCGTGGAAGACGACCACGCCGTAGGTGCTCTCCAGCGCCGGAATCAGTCGACGGTGGAGGTATTCCGGCTCAGCCCACCCCTGTCGGGCCTCCAAGAACGGTCGGATCATGTCGGACTTCACCGGCCCTGGGCGGAAGAGGGAGATGTCGATGATGAGGTCCTCGAACGTCTCCGGAGCGAATTTGCCGACGAGCTCTCGTTGTCCTGGGGACTCGATCTGGAAGCAACCCAACGTGCGGGTGGACTGGATCAGCGCGAAGGCCGAAGGGTCATCGAGCGGAACCTGCTGTTGATCATCCAGATCGATCTGATCGCCATCGACTCGCCGGACCTCGGATATCGCGTGGGCCATCGCCGACTGCATCCGGATGCCTAGCACGTCGAGCTTGAGCAGGCCTAACTCTTCGACATCGTCTTTGTCGAACTGGGTCATCGGAAAGCCCAGCCAGCTGGCTTCGACCGGTGTGCGATCCAGCAGCCCGGTGTTCGACAGGATCACTCCGCAGGGATGCATCGCCACGTGCCGCGGCAGGCCGTCCAAGCTTTCCACCAGATCGAACATCATCTGCATCCGCGGCCCGTCGAAGCCCAACCGCTGCAACTCCGGCAGATCCCTGATGGCGGCACGCGCGTCCTTGGCCCGGATGTGCGGGAACGCTTTGGCAATCACGTCGATCTCCCCGGGAGGCATCCCCAGGGTTGCGGCGACATCACGGATGGCGTGCCGCACCCGATAGGTCTCCATCATCGATACGCAGGTCACCCGATCGGAGCCGAACCGCTCCAGGATGCGTTCATAGATCTCGGTTCTTCGTGCTGACTCGACGTCGACATCAATATCCGGCAGTTGGGCTCGCAGGGGCGAGCAGAAGCGTTCCATCAACAGGTCGTGTCGAATCGGGTCCACCCCACTGATACCGAGGAGGTAGGTCACCAGACTTCCGGCTCCGGACCCTCGCGCAGCAACCCGCACCCCCTGCTCGCGGATCAGGTCGCACACCTGGGCGACGGTCAAGAAGTATGTGGGGTAGCCCAACTCCGAGATCACCGCGAGCTCGTCGTCCAGACGATCGCGCACCTGCTGCAAGGACGGCGAGGAACGGTAGGGATAGCGGTGTTGGATGGCGGCGCGGCATCGCTGGGTCAGCACCTGTTGGGCCTGTCCCATACCGCTGACTCCGAGGACTTCGGGCTCAGGCAGATGCACCGACCCGATCCCCAGGTCGGAGCGAGCATCTTGGCGACACTCTTTAGCCAGCGCTGCGGTGGCCCTGACCAGGTCAGCGCCACCGACGCGATACGACCCCACCGCCGTGGCGACCTGACTCGCGCGCGCACTCATCGAGGCAGAGTCTGCGAGATGACCTGCGGTGCTGACTCGATCGAGGTGTCGCTCATCCAGGGGCACCATCTTGCGTGCGGCATCCAGCACGTCGATGACCCGAGCCTGCTGAATCCCCACGTGGCGAACGGCGGCACTCAAGACCGCCGGCACGTCGTGCTCCAGTGCCAGCGCCCACATCCGAGCGGCGTGTGACACGCTCCCGCTGGTGTGCGGCGGTCCGCCGTGGACGACTATTTCCATGCGCAGCGCTTCACGGGGAAGATCCCTTTGCCAGCACCGTAAGGCCTGCACTGCCCGAGCGTGCTGACGAGCCAGCACGGCCCGCCCGACGTCGGAGTCCGGGCCGAGCAGCAGCACCACAGGGCTGATCCCACCGGCCGGCACCGCGGCCCTGGCCACCATGTCGATATCGGTGCGCGGACGGCCTCGTTCACCGGCTAGATGGGTATGCGTGATCAGCCGACACAGGCGGGACCATCCGAGGCCAGGAGCGAGGCCTGCCTGCTGACCTCTGGCCAACACGGTGATCCGAGGACTGCGGTCGTCACGATGAACGCCCCCTTTGACCGGATGGACCCGAGCACTGCTGCGTGCTGTTTTCGCACCTTCACCACCAGTCGTGTCCGCGCCGGTGGTCCTGTCGTCACCGCGCAACGCCAGATCCACTCCGAGCACGGGGTGGATCCCGGCTGTAGTGGCCGCCATGACAAAGCGCACCGCACCGTAGGCACCGTCACGATCCGTCAGCGCTAACGTCGACTGCCCCAACTCGCCGGCTCGCTGCACCAACGCTTCGGGGGTGCTGACCCCATATCGCATCGAATAGCTGGAGGCGACATGAAGGTGAGCGAAGCCTTCGCCCATCTGCATCAACGACCGCTGATCGCGGCAAGCTCGCTGGACAGCGGCTCGGCAACCGGCAGATGCAGCACACCGCGCACCGCTTCCAGGAAGCACTCGCTCTGTCGGACCAGATCATCGGCTTCGCGACAGCTCACCCCGCAGTCACCCCGCTCGATCGAACCTCGACGTCGGGCTGAGGCGGCATAAAACACGGCCCATTCGGTGAGCTCAGGGGCAACCACAGGCAACACCTCCCACACGCTGCGGGGGCTGGACCGTCTCGACGGACTGCTCCGAGCGGCGATCAAGGCCGCCGCAGTACGCAGCGCGGACAGGTGGGACTGGATGTAGCGTTCGGCGCTGCTGTCGCTGTGACAGGCCTGCACCAGGCCATCGCGCGCTCGGTCCAGCAGATCAAGGACAGTCCAGACGTTACTCATGATCGTTCTCCTTCGATGGGGTCATAGGTCAGTCCACGACTCGCACGAGTCGCCAGTGCTCGCCCTGAGCCAGGTCGTAGACGCCGGTCCCCCAGACCGATCCCACACTGGCCTCGACTCGCCATACGTCATGCTCCAGAGCTGCGTGGTTCTCCAGACCAGGTGTGCCCACGTGTTCCGCTGCGCTCATCCGCCACCACGGCAGCCGCTGCGTCCATTGCGCCACCACAGCTCGAACGACGTGATGGCGACCTCGCCACGCAAATGCGGTCGGCACGGCTAGGTCACGCTCGGCATACAGTGAGGCCGTGTCGTGCAGTCGCCCGAGCAGCACTTCACCGAAGTGGACCTCGATACGCTCGTGATATTGACGACTCATCGGACCCCTCGAGATCATGACTGTGAATAGAACATGTGTTCGATATAGAACAAATGTACGACATCACACGGGGAACGTGTCAACCCCAAAAAGGACGTAGACGGAACTTTCTGCCTCATCGCCTCATCTCAGGCGCGGCACGCTCAACGGTGCCGCACCGGGCCGAGGAGGGGACGGCCCGGTGCAAGGCCGTAGGCTCACCGTGCGAACGCACCGCCGTATGCAGACCGTCCCGAGAGCGAGCCCCGTGGTCTCACTGCCGTCCCCAGACCCTCCAGCCACGCTGTCGGGTCACCGCGACCTGCACCCCCTGGACGCAGTCGACCTGCGCGCACGAGTGGCCGAGGTCATCCATGAACACCTGCATGACCAACGCGCGATCTTGTCCGAAGTGGGTGAGCCCGTCCTCGCCCTGCTGGACGCGATCGGCGATCTGCTGACCGGCGGGAAGCGGCTACGCGCTGCGTTTCTGTATTGGGGCTATCGCGCCTTCGACGGTCCGGACACGCCAGCGTTGATCCGTGCCGCGAGCGCCATGGAGATCTTTCAAGCCGCTGCGCTGTTGCACGACGACGTCATGGACAACAGCGATCTGCGTCGTGGCCGCCCCACCGCGCACCGAGCCTTCGAAGCCCACCATGCCGATGCCGCATGGTCCGGCTCCTCGAGCAGTTTTGGACACGCCGCGGCCACTCTGGCCGGCGACATGTGCCTCAACTGGTGCGACGAGGTCTTCGCCAACTCCGGCCTCCCACCCGAGCACCTCCAGCGTGCCCGAGGAACTTTCGATCTGATGCGTACTCAGCTGATGGGTGGTCAGTACCTCGACGTCTTGACCTCGGCCCAGGACTGGGATCACCTAAGCCATCACGAGCGCATCGACCAATGCCGACGAGTGATCCGGTTCAAGAGCGCGAAGTATTCGATCGAGCATCCGCTCCTGATCGGTGCCAGCGCCATCGGTGCCAGCGCGGCGGACAAGCGGGCCTTGTCGGCGTACGGACTAGCCCTGGGTGAAGCCTTCCAGCTCCGCGACGATCTGCTCGGCGTCTACGGAGACCCCGAGGCCACCGGCAAGCCGGCCGGCGATGACCTCAGGGAGGGCAAACGGACCATCTTGATCGCGTTGGCTATGCATCACGGCAGCGAGCGCGAGACCACGACGGTCATGCGCGCCCTGGGCAACCCCGACCTGACGCAGGAAGACGTTCATCGGGTGCGCGCAGCCCTGATGGACAGCGGCGCGGTGCAGCACGTCGAGGACATGATCGAACACAGCACCGACCAGGCCCGTGAGGCACTGGCGTCGGTCCACGACATGACCCCGCACGGTGAGGCTGCGCTGCGCGCATTGATCGACATCAGCACCGCCCGGTCTGCCTAGGACCAGCTCACTTCCGGCCGGGGTCGCGGGCAGCAGGCTGAGCCTCAGAAGGCCTCTTCTTGGGCGCGCCGCCGGACCTCCGTCTTGTGTCCGCCTTCGAGCGCTCCGATAGGGCTCCCACCGAGCAGGGTGTCGTCCGGTCGTCCTAGCCATTCCAGAATCTCGTCATCGCTCATGCCACTGTCGGCGAGCACAGACACGGTGCCGCGCAACGACTTCAGCGGTCCCTGATCGGTGACGAACGCCGATGGGACCATCATCGCGTGGTTGGGACCGCGGCGCATACCGACCAGATCGCGCTCCTGCAACCACGTTCGCACCGTCGGTAAGGACCGCCCGGTGCGCTCCATGATGTCGGGAACCGCGAGCCAATCGCCATTCATAATTACATTGTTGTCACTTATCACAATAACCATTCTTTCACTAGCACCGATACGCGCCCATATGGACTACGCATGAATTATTTAGTACCGTCGCTCGCGTCACTTGCGTCACATCGGCATCACGGGGCGCGTTGATGATCAATTGTCACATCTCGTCGCACATCTATTCGTCGCGCATCTATACGCACGTCACCCCGTAGAAAGAGTCTTGATGTCTCCCATGCTTGCGGACATGCCTCCAATGATCACCACCGACATTGCGGCCCACGGTCCCATTAGTGCCGGACCGCCGCAGGTGTTGGCCGCCGCTGACAATGGCCAGTACACCGTGAAGCCAGGCGACACCGTATACGGCATCGCCGCGCGCCACGACACCACGGTGGCCGCTCTGGTCGAGGCGAACTCGCTGAGCGAGGGTGGCCGTTGGATCCTGCCTGGGCAACGCCTGCACCTGTCGGTGACGTCGATGAATTCTTCGTCGTCTTCCGAGGGTTCCAGCACATCGTCCAAAGGCGCCTCCACGGGCACCCAAACCCCCCGCACGATAACCGTCCGACCCGGTGACACATTGTCGGGAATCGCAGCAAAATACAAGGTGTCGGCCGCCTCACTGGCCAGCATCAACACGATCAGCAACACCCGTCTGATCTATCCCGGCCAAAGCCTGATCATCCACACACCATCCACTTCATCGACCTCCAGTTCAGCGACGTCACATTCAGAGGCGTCGCGTTCAGAGACGTCCAGCTCACAGAAGTCCTCCACGCGCACTACGCCGCGCAGGGTCACGGTGCGTTCCGGTGACACGCTGTCCGGGATCGCCGCGAAGTATGACGTGTCGTTGGCAGCGCTGCGGTCCGCCAATCCGGACCTAGAGCCTCGACGACTGTGGGCGGGGACCTCGGTGCGTCTGCCCGGAGCCGGCCCTGGAGAGGGCCGAGCCACGCAGTCCTCATCCAGAAGCACCCCGCAGCGCTCGTCGCCCTACTCCCCGGACAACATCGGGAGCCACCTGCGCGACACCAAGGTCGACAACACGTTCTTGCACTACACCTACAGCTCGGCCGTGGCCCGCTCCGCTGCGGCCAACCGCGACTACCTCGCCTCGGTGCCGGCACCGTCCACCGCCCAGACCAAAGACATGATCGTGACTACGGCCCGTCGCCACGGCGTGGATCCGAAGCTCATGTTGGCCCTGTCCTATCAGGAGTCCGGCTGGAATCATCGTGCCGTCTCCCCCGCCAACGCCATCGGCACCATGCAGGTCATCCCCACCTCGGGAGAATGGGCCTCGTCGCTGATCGGTCGCAGGCTCAACGTGTTGGACCCGCAGGACAACATCACCGCCGGCACCGTCATCATGCGTGCCCTGCAGCGTTCGGCGGGCAGTGAGCCAGAGGCCATCGGCGGCTACTACCAGGGGCTGGCCAGCATCAACAAACACGGCCTCTTCTCCGACACCAAAGGCTACGTCTCCTCGATCACCGCCCTGCGCGCCCGCATGTGAGGCCACACGACTGAGGGCAGGCGACATCCCAGGCTTTGTCTGGCCGCGTCCGTAGAATCGAGCGGTGAGCACTGCCCCCGCCCCCCTGATCGATCGTGTCTTGCACGGTCGCTACCGGGTGGATGCACATATGGCCGAGGGCGGGATGGCGTCGGTGTATCGGGGTCATGATCTGCGGTTGGATCGTCCGATCGCGCTGAAAATCATGCGCCCGGACCTGGCTCGCGACCTCGACTTCGTGGCCCGGTTCCAGCGCGAGGCCCGCAGCGCCGCGAAACTGTCCCATCCGCACGTGGTGTCCGTCTACGACCAGGGCGACGACGACGGTCTGGTGTATCTGGTGATGGAGCTGGTGCCGGGACGCAACCTTCGCGAGATCATCCACGACGAAGCCCCGTTGCCGATCGGGCGGGCCAGCGCCATCGTCGATCAGATCCTGCAGGCCCTGAGTGCCGCACACCGCGCCGGTCTGATCCACCGCGACATCAAACCGGAGAACGTCCTGACCGATGCCGACGGCTCGGTGAAGGTCGCCGACTTCGGATTGGCGCGCGCCGTCACCGCCGGCACGATGAGCCGCACGAGCGATGTGATGTGGGGCACGGCGGCATACCTCTCCCCCGAGCAGGTCCAGCACGGTCGGGCCGACGCCCGCACGGACGTGTATGCCGTGGGGTTGGTGCTCTACGAACTGTTGACCGGCATGAAGGCCTTCGGTGGGGACAGTCCGATCCACGTCGCCTTCCAGCACGTCCACGACACGGTGCCGCACGTGGCCGAGTCCATTCCGGACACTCCCGGTGAGGTGGACGTGCTGATCGCGGCCGCCACTGCCACCGAACCGGCGGACCGCCCCGAAGACGCCATGACCTTGCGTGCCGCGTTGGCTCGGGTGGTCAGTCAACTCAGCAACGACGAGCTCGAGGCGGTCCCGGCTGCGGTGGACGGTTCGACGGCGGCTGCCGGCTCGGAGCAGAGTGAGGCTCCGCGCGGTTTCGACATCGATGCCACCCGCCCGGTGCACCAGGCCACGGCCGTCGTCCCGGTCCGTCCGGCCGGCGCCGAGGGCAACTTCGCTCGGACCACCGGCAACCGCACGCCGAAGCCCGCCGGGACACCTGCTCGCAAGGGTGCCACAGGCAGCTCTGGTCCCCGCCGTGCCCGCCGCGGCCTCGGGGCGTTCTTCACCGTGTTGCTCTTGCTCATCGGCGGGGGCGGTGCCGCCGCGGCCTGGTATTTCACCGCGGGGCCAGGCATCCACTCCGACATGCCGGTGGTCGTCGGCAACCCGGAGGCCGATGCCGTGGCTGCCTTGCGCAGCGCCGATCTCGAGGCGACGGTGACGCCGAGCTTCTCCGAGACGGTGACCCCGGGAACGGTCATTGCCGCATCGCAGAACCCCGGCACGTCGCTGCGCCACGGCAGCACGGTCGACCTCGAGGTCTCCCAGGGACCGGAGCGGTATGCCGTGCCTGACCTGACTGGTTCCACGGTCGAGGAGGCAACCCAACAGCTGGCAGACACCGAGCTCACCATCGGAGTGGTGACGCAGGACTTCGACGAGAACCTCGCCGAAGGTCTCATCCTCCGATCGGCGCCTACCCCCCAGGACGATCCGCTGCCCCCCGACACGGCGGTCGACGTCGTGGTCAGCGCGGGCCCGGAGCCGATCGACGTCCCGAGCGTGGTGGGCGCGGAGCAAAGCGAGGCCGAACAGAGCGTGCAGGATGCGGGCTTCGAGGTCGAGGTTGAGGACGAGCAGGTCTTCGACACCACGGTCCCTGCCGGGTCTGTCGCCACCCAGACCCCGGCCGAGGGGCAGGCAAACCGGGGCGACACGATCACGTTGACGATCTCGAAGGGACCTGAACTGGTGACGATGCCTCAGGTCATCGGGATGCAGTTCGGTGAGGCCGAGCCGCTCCTGAAGGACTTGGGTCTGCGGGTGAAGCGGGAAGAAATCGCCCAGGCCTTCTTCGGCACGGTGCGATTCCAAAGCGTTGACGAGGGGGAGCAGATCCCGGTCGACACCGAGGTCACCCTCAGCGTGCTGTAGCGCGATCCTCGAGCAAGGACGTCACCACCTGAGCACAGTGCTCAGTTGCCTGCTCACTCACGTCCATGTGCCAGACCAATCGGACGTGGCGGGCGTCGGTGGCAAAGCCCAGCACCCCCTGCTGGGCGGCGCGCTCGATGAAGGCAGCGCTGCTCCAGCCGGCCGCACCGACGTCGAGCAGGACGATGTTCGTCTGCACCAGTGCCGGGTCGATCACGGCCGGATCAACCTCCGCCACCGCGCCGGCAAAGTGGGCTGCGTGCTTGTGATCCAGGGCGAGTCGGTCCAGCTGGTGCTGCACGGCATACAACCCGGCGGCAGCGAGAATGCCGACCTGCCGCATCCCGCCGCCCCACCGCTTGCGCCACACTCGAGCGCGGGCGATCGCTGCGGCTGAGCCCACCAGCAGCGAACCGACCGGGGCGCCCAGGCCCTTGCTCAAGCACACCGACACCGTGTCCGCGTACGCCCCGTAGTCGCGCAGCGGGACACCGGTGGCGACGTGGGCATTCCACAGCCTCGCCCCGTCGAGGTGCACCGCGATGCCCGCGTCGGCGGTGATCTCCCGCACCCGCTGCAGAGCCGGCAATGGCTGGACGGTGCCGCCACCGAAGTTGTGCGTGTTTTCGACGACGACACACGAGGTGGCCACCAGATACGGGCTGCTCGCCGGCGCCGCCAAGGCGCTCACGGCTTCGGGGTCGAGCAGTCCTCGCGCGGCGCGCCAGCTGCGGGTGGTGATCCCGGACAGTGCCGCCGCCGCGCCCATCTCGGCCCGCAGCACGTGGGACATCTCGTCGGCGATCAGTTCTTGACCCGGAGCGCAGTGCTCCCGGATGGCCAGCTGACCGGCCATCGTCCCGCTCGGGGTGAACAACCCTGCTTCGTGGCCCAGCAGGTCGGCTACGTGCTGCTCCAACCTGGTCACGGTGGGGTCTTCGCCGTAGACGTCGTCGCCGACCGGAGCCTGCGTCATCTGCACGCGCATCGCCGGCGTGGGCTGGGTCAGGGTGTCCGAGCGCAGGTCGGTCACGGACATCAGCGCGTGCCCTGCTCCAGCATCTCGGCCACCTGGAAGGCCAGCTCCAGTGACTGCTGATGATTCAACCGCGGGTCGCACAACGTCTCGTAGCGCAGCCCGAGGTCATCGAGGTCGACCGGGTGGGACCCACCGACGCATTCCGTGACGTCGTTGCCGGTGAGTTCGACGTGGATGCCGCCGGGCCAGGTGCCGACTTCGCGGTGAGCCGCGAAGAAACCGCGGACCTCAGCCACCACGTCTTCGAAGCGGCGCGTCTTGTATCCGCTGGTGGAGGTGAACGTGTTGCCGTGCATCGGGTCACAGATCCAGGTGACGTGCGCAGCCTCGTTGCGCACCGATTCCAGCAGGCTTGGCAACACCTCGCCGATACGCGCGGCGCCCATCCGGGTGATGAAGGTCAACCGGCCCGGTGTGCGCTCCGGGTCCAAGGTGTCGATCAGCCGCAGCACGGTCTCACGCGTGGCGAGGGGGCCGAGCTTGACCCCGATCGGGTTGTGCACCCGCGAGACGAAGTCGATGTGTGCTTCGTCCAGGTCACGCGTGCGCTCGCCCACCCAGACAAAGTGCCCAGACGTGGTGTACGGATTGCCGGTGCGCGAGTCGCGTCGGACCATCGCCCGCTCGTAGTCCAGCACCAAGGCCTCGTGACTGGAGTAGAACTCCACCCGGCGCATCTGTTCCGCGTCGGCGACTCCAGAGGCCTCCAGGAAGCGAATCGCCCGGTCGATCTCACCGGCCATCGCTTCGTATCGCGCTTGGGCCGGCCCGGACAGAAACCCCTTGTTCCACATGTGCACCGATCGCAGGTCGGCGAAACCGCCCTCGGTGAAGGCCCGCACCAAGTTCAGCGTCGCCGAGCTTGCGTGGTAGGCGCGCAGCAGTCGGTCCGGGTTGTGCCGGCGGGCCTCGTGGGTGAACTCGAAACCGTTCACCATGTCCCCGCGGTATGCCGGCAGCGTCACTCCGTCGCGCGTTTCGTCGTTGGAGGAGCGTGGCTTGGCGAACTGTCCGGCGATCCGCCCCACCTTGACGATCGGCATACCCGCGCCGTAGGTCAACACCACCGCCATCTGCAGGATGGTTTTGATCCGGTCCCTGATGTTGGGACCGGTGACCCCGGACAGCGTCTCGGCGCAGTCACCTCCCTGCAACACGAAGGCCTTGCCACGGGCCGCCGCGGCCAAGCGATCACGCAACGCGTCGCACTCGCCGGCGAAGACCAACGGAGGATAGTTCGACAGTGTCGTGAGCACTTCGGCGAGGGCAGCCGGGTCGCCCCACGTGGGTTGCTGCTGGGCGGTCTTGTCCTCCCAATCCAGAACGTGGCCTACGGGGACAGCGGTGACATCGGAATACACGCCCCCATCGTAGAAGCGTTGCGGGGGTGCTTGGGTCATCGCTCGGTGTCGGCCTGCGGGACACCGTCCGGGGGCGCGCTGGTCGGGTCATCACCGGCGTCCTGGACGTCGTCCTTGCCGAAGCGCTCAGAGAGCTGTTCGGCAACGCTGGCCGTGCGACCGCGGACGTGCTCCCGGGCGTGCTCCACCCCTGCCCGGGCCTCACCGACCTTGGCCTTGGTCGCCGCACTGATCCGGGCGCGCTGTTCGGCGGCGATGCGTTCCTTGACGACGGAGGAGTATTCGTCGACGTACTCCTGACCGGACAGGGCAGCGAGGGCCGTCATCACCTCATCGGTGATCGCGCGCAGAACGGCCCGGTCCTCCTCCTGCCCGGCATAGCGAGAGAAGTCCATCGGCACGCCGAGCTTCATTCCGACCTGATGCAGGTTCGGGATTTTCTGGCCGGTGGGCTGAGCTTTGTCGGTGTCGATCATTGCGACCGGGATGATCGGCACGCCCGCTTCCAACGCCATCCGCGCCATTCCCGTCTTGCCCCGATACAACCTCCCGTCCGGAGACCGGGTGCCTTCGGGATAGATCCCGAACAACTCCCCGCGCCGCAGCACCTTCATCCCTTGCCGCACGGCGACCATGCTGGCTTCGCCCCCTGCCCGGTCGATCGGGATCTGGCCGGTCGTGGTGAAGAACATCTTGGTGGCCCACCCCTTGATGCCGGTGCCGGTGAAGTATTCCTTCTTGGCCGGGAACGTGATTCTGCGAGAGACCATCAGCGGCAGGAAGATCGAGTCCGAGAACGACAGGTGGTTGCTGGCCAGGATCGCCCCTCCTCGCGCAGGCACGTGGGACTCCCCGTCAATCCATGGACGGAACAGGACTCGCAGGATCGGCCCTACGACAATCACCTTGAGCACCCAATAGATCACGTCAGCCTCCTCGCCTTCTGCGAGCCGCAGCCTACGGCACAGCGGACCGACGAGCAGGCAGCGTGACAAGATCGATCCGTGGTGACCATCTCAGGACTTCGCGGGGTCCCGATCCAGTGAGCGACCCCGACCAGAGCGGCAACCGGGATCGCGACCCCGAGGACGAGCGCGCCGACTTCGATCGACGCTTCGGTGAGATCGTCGCCGGTTTCGAGCCGGATGACCACGATGACCCGCCACAGCCGCTGGATCCGGGCCCGCAGCGCCGGGCTGCTCAGGACCAGGCGGCGTCGTGGCGCGCGTGGGCCGATCCTGAGGAGGAAGAACACTTCGTCCCCGCCGCCACCGACCCGTTGCCCGCTGGGGATCTTCACTTCTGGGGAATCATCGTTGGCCTGACCCTCGGCCCGCTACTCATCCTCCTCAGCGCGGTGTTCTCGGTGATCGACAGCACACCCTGGGGTGTCCTCGGCATGCTCGCCACCGTCGTCGGGTTCGTCCTGCTGGTGCTGCGCTCGCCCCGACGTCGTTCCGGAGACGACGGCTCCGGCGCTCGCGTCTAAGGTGGAGACACCGCTGCGTGGGGCAGTGACTCAGACGGTGAGATCCACCCATACCGGCAGGTGGTCGGTGGCCGCCTTCAGATCAGAGGACAACGGTTGCACCAGCCCGCGGTGCGCCGGCTGAACGTCCCGTGCCGGTCGAGCGGTCCCTGCACCCCCCGTCGCGAGGGCAAAAATTGCGTCGATGGCGCGATGGGGAGCAGCCGCGGGGAAGGTCGGGCGGCTCGGGGAGGACACCAACGGCACGTGCTGGTTCAGCTGCTGCCAGGCGGGGGAACCGGCCGCTTCGTTCAAATCACCACCGATCACCCACGCCACCCCTTCGTAAGCACGCCGGATCATCAGCTCGGCCAAGATCTGACCCACGTGTTGCCGTCGCTGCTCGGCGATAAGAGGCAGATGAATGCTCACCACGACGGCATCACAGGCGTCGTCGATGCGCACCAGAGCGCACGAGTACGTGCGCGGATTGCCGAGGAACTCCACCGGTAACGGCCGATCCACGCGGCTCAGAACCTCGATCCGATGACCCACCAGAAGTGAGGTGCCGCTGAGTCGTCGGCTGCGGCCCGGCCAGTTCATCTCGCACTGCCGGGCGAAGGCGGCCATCCGGTATGCCGACCGCGGGCCGCGGGGAATCTCCTGCAGCAACAGCACGTCGGGCCCGATCGCCCGAACGACCCGGGCCGCCGCCTCGGGGTCATCCGCCAGCGCACGCAGGTTGTAGCTCGCGACGCGCACCGCGACCGGGTCTGCGCCGTCTCCTCGGGCCTGGCTATTCATCCCAGGTGCCGGACTGCCGGCTCACCTGCCGGTTCACCGCCGACTCACTGCCTGCGGACGGGACTGGTGCACGCGAGCGAGGTCTGCGGCACCGATCATCCCAGCCTCGGGCCCCAACATCGCGGTCTCCAGACGTGGAAGGGGCCGGTGGCCCCGGCCGCTGAGGTGGCTCGACAAGGCTTCCCGTGTCGGGTCGAGCAGCAACGCGCCGACCTTGCTTACTCCCCCGCCGATGACCACCGTCCCGGGGTCCAGAGCGACCACGACGTTGGCGAGTCCGCGTCCGAGTGCGTGACCGATCTGCCGCACCACATCGCGGGCGTCGGGATCGCCGGCAGCGGCCAGCTCGGTGACCATCTTTCCGGTGATCACGGCTTCGTCACCGCCGCAAGCCTGCGCGATCGCTCGGATCCGCGGTCCCCCGACCCGAAGGCGTTCGACGGCTTCGC
>JBASAZ010000114.1:0-18784 GCA_049650845.1 Ornithinimicrobium sp. | reverse complement strand
CGCGCGACGACGCGCCGACCGCGGCAGAAACTGAGCTCGCGGGACCGCAGCCATCGCCTCGGCGACAATCCTGCCGTTCCTGCCGTACTGGTCGTATGCGATTGCGCGCATAAAGCGCCAACGCGCCGTCGCCCATTGGTCATTCCTCGAATGCGGTCCTCGGGGTAGAAGTCCTGAGTGACCCCCAGTGATCGTCACCCGGCACGACCCACCAGTCGGGTCCAGTCGTGTCGCCACCGTCGCGCGACAGATGGCACCTGGCTCGGGTAGGGGGAGCCGATGTGCCGCAACGATTCGCTTCCACACCTCGTGGCGCTGCGGGAGTTGAGCCTCGCAGCTGCCCCGGACGCACGCGAAGAGCTGAAGTACAACGTGCCAGCTTACGGCCGTGGCGAGAAGGCCACTCTCTGGATGCTCCAGAACTTCAAGAATCACTGCTCGCTGCGCTTCTCGCCACCGTTCTTTGCCACTCACAAGGCTGCGGTCGAAGCCGCTGGCTACGATGCGGGTGCCGGCTTCATCAAGCTTCCGTACGACCGCGACCTGCCGACCCAGCTGCTGAAATCTCTGATGCAGGCGCGGGTCGAGGACGACGACGCGAGCGGGTCTGGGCAGCCCCGTCGAGTGCTCCGGCGGTAAGTAGTGGACTAGGTGTTGGAGGCGCTGGCCACGGAGGTCACGCCGCACGACGTCAGATCATCCAGGTGACGCGTCTGGTTCCGTTCTGCTCGTCCACCTGTTCGTGCCAGGAACCATGATGCCGCTCAGCCGCGTCGCAACGGCTGCCGTTGTGGTGCGGTGCGGGCAATTCAGCGCGACGAGGACGTGCATTCGAGCAGGTCGTAACGGCGGATCGTCTCGTCGCGGCCCGGGCCCACCCCGACCGCGGAGACGCGGGCTCCGATCAACTCCTCGAGTCGCAGGATGTAGTCCTGCGCGGCCTGCGGCAGATCAGCGAACTCGCGGCAGGATGAGATGTCATCCACCCACCCTGGCATCTCCTCGTAGATCGGGACGGCGTGGTGGAAGTCGCTCTGGTTGACGGGCATGGTGTCGTGCCTGGTGCCGAAGACGTCGTAGGCGACACAGATCGGGATGGTGTCCAGGCCGGTCAGCACGTCGAGCTTGGTCACGACGAAGTCGGTCACGCCGTTGATGCGCTGTGCGTAACGACCGACGACGGCATCGACCCAGCCGCACCGTCGCGGTCGTCCGGTGGTGGTGCCGAACTCGGCGCCCGTGGTCCGCAGGAACTCCCCGTCATCATCGTTCAGCTCGGTGGGGAATGGCCCCTCACCGACACGCGTCGAATAGGCCTTGAGGATCGCGATGACCCGATCGATCCGGGTCGGCGCGACGCCTGACCCGGTGCACGCCCCCGCGGCAGAAGCGTTGGACGACGTCACGAAGGGGTAGGTCCCGTGGTCGACATCCAGCAGCGTGGCCTGGCCCGCCTCGAAGAGCACGGTCTGCCCGTCGTCGAGGGCCTCGTTCAGGATGAGTGCCGCGTCGACCACCATCGGCCGCAGCCGCTCGGCATGCCGAAGCAGTTCTTCGAGCACCTCGTCGACCTCGACGGCGCGGCGGTTGTAGACCTTCAGCAGCACCTGGTTCTTGATCTCCAGTGCGGCCTCGACCTTTTGACGCAGGATCGACTCGTCATACAGGTCCTGCACGCGGATGCCGACCCGGTTCATCTTGTCGGCATACGTCGGTCCGATGCCCCGGCCCGTCGTGCCCAGCTTGCGCGAGCCGAGGAACCTCTCGGAGACCTTGTCCAGCATCCGGTTGTATGGCGGGATGACGTGTGCGTTGGCGCTGATCAGCAGCGCCGACGTGTCCACGCCCCGGGCCTCGAGACCGTCGAGCTCCTCGATCAACACGGCCAGGTCCACCACCACCCCGTTGCCGATCACCGGCACGACCGTGGGCGTCAGAATGCCACTGGGCAACAGGTGCAGCGCATACTTCTGCTCACCGATCACGACCGTGTGCCCAGCGTTGTTGCCACCGTTGAACTTCACGACGTAGTCGACGCTGCTGCCGAGCAGGTCGGTCGCCTTTCCTTTGCCTTCGTCGCCCCATTGGGCGCCGACGAGCACAATTGCTGGCATCGGTTGATCTCCTACAGGTCCAGCGCGCGGGCGGCGTCGGCCGATGAGTCGCGCAGGAAGTCGGCGCAGCGGCGATGCTCGTCCTCTTCACCGATCCGCCCGGCCGCCTTGGCCAGGGCCCCTAACGCTCGCAGGAAGCCGCGATTGGGTTCGTGCTCCCAAGGCACCGGCCCCTGGCCGCGCCAGCCCGACTTGCGCAGCGCATCGAGACCGCGGTGATAGCCGGTCCGGGCAAAGGCGTACGCCTCGACGTCCAGCTCGTCGTCCAAGGCACCTTCGGCCAGGACCGCCCACGCCAAAGACGAGGTCGGGTTGCCCACCGCGACCTGTCGTGGGTCCACCCCGTTATCCAAGGCTTCGGCCGAGGGGTCCGGCGGCAGGTACGTGCTGGGTATGCCGAGCAGGTTCTCGTTCACTGGTGGGTGCCGGCCGAACGCAAGTTCTTGCACGCGGTCGCGACCCGGGCGGCCATAGCTGCCTCGGCTTCCTTGCCCCAGGCCCGCGGGTCGTAGAACTTCTTGTTTCCGACCTCGCCGTCGATCTTGAGCACACTGTCGTAGTTGCTGAGCATGTATCCAGCGACCGGCCGGGTGAACGCGTACTGCGTGTCGGTGTCCACGTTCATCTTGATCACGCCGTAGTCCACCGCGTCGGAGATCTCCTGCTCGCTAGAGCCTGACCCGCCGTGGAAAACCAGGTCGAACGGCCGCGCATCGTCGTCTTGTCCGAGCTCACGCGCGGCGGCCGCTTGCGCCTTCTTGAGGATCTCGGGACGCAGGGTCACGTTGCCGGGCTTGTAGACCCCGTGCACGTTGCCGAAGGTCAACGCGGTGAGGTAGCGACCCTTCTCCCCCGCACCCAGGGCCTTGATCGTGTCGATGGCGTCCTGCTCGGAGGTATACAGCTGGTCGTTGACCTCGTTGTCGACGCCATCTTCTTCGCCGCCGACCACACCGATCTCGACCTCGAGGATGATCTTGGCCTCAGCGCACTTCGCGAGCAGTTCTTCGGCGATCTGCAGGTTCTCGTCCAACGGGGTAGCCGACCCGTCCCACATGTGCGACTGGAAGTAGGGCAGGCCACCGTCCTTGACCCGCTCGGCCGAGGCGGCGATCAGCGGCCGGACGAAGTCGTCCAACTTGTCCTTCGGGCAGTGGTCGGTGTGCAGCGCGATGTTGACGTCCCACTTCTTGGCCACCTCATGCGCGTAGGCCGCGAGCGCGAGCGATCCGGTCACCATGTGCTTGATGCTCGATCCGGACAGGTAGTCCGCTCCCCCTGTCGAGACCTGCACGATGCCATCGCTCCCGGCCTCCGCGAAGCCGCGGATCGCCGCGTTGAGGGTCTGGCTCGAGGTGACATTGATGGCCGGGTAGGCAAACGAACCGGCCTTGGCGCGGTCCAACATGTCGACATAGACCTCAGGCGTTGCGATGGGCATGGATCCTCCTCGTTGAGCGGCCGCGGCCCGGGGCGGCCGGGACGCGTCATGACAGTCGCACACATGCTTCCACACCCCCGCCCACGAAGCACCATGCCCGACCACGCCTCGTTATTGCAATACGTTCGCAATAAGACCGAATGCTGCGTACCATCACCACATGTCGAGTCACTCGCTTCCGCAGACGGTGACGGGCGCGCTCGCGATCGGCGCCCTGCTCGCTCTGAGCGCCTGCTCGGACTCCTCCGCCGCACCAGCCAGCACGAACGCCGACGGACAAGAAACCCTCCAGGTAGTCACCACCGTGGCGCCGATCACCTCGATCGTGGCCAGCATCGGCGGGGACCGCGCCGACATCACCGGGCTGGTGCCCGAAGGGACGAACTCGCACACCTTCGACCCACCGCCGAGCGCCGCTGCGGTGTTGTCCGAGGCCGACGTGGTCTTCATCAACGGCCTCAAGTTGGAGGAGCCGACCAAAGACCTCGCGGAGGCCAACATGGACGACGACGCCACCCTGGTGGAGATCGGCACCCAGGTGTTGCCCGAAGAGGACTACATCTACGACTTCTCCTTCCCTGAAGAGGACGGCAAACCGAACCCGCACCTGTGGACCGACCCGACCTACGCGATCGCCTACGCCGGAGTCATCCGGGACACCCTGAGCGAGGCAGACCCTGCCGGTGCCGACGTCTACGAGTCCAACTACGCCGACTTCGAGGCCATGGCTACCACCCTGTCGCAGGCCCTGAAGACCGACCAGGACACCATCCCCGAGGGCAACAAGGAGTTGCTGACCTACCACGACGCCTACGCCTACTTCGCCAAGACCTACGGGTGGACGGTGATCGGCGCGATTCAGCCGCAGAACTTCGAGGACCCCACTCCCCGCGAGGTCGCCGCCCTGATCGACCAGGTCAAGGCCGAGCAGGTGCCGGTGATCTTCGGTTCCGAGGTCTTCCCGTCGGACGTCCTGGAGGAGGTGGGCGCAGCCACGGGCGCTCGCTACGAAGACACCTTGCGCGACGACGACCTCCCGGGCGAGCCGGGAGACCCGGAGCATTCCTGGGCCGGACTGATGCGCTACGACTACGTCACGATGATCAATGGCCTGGGTGGCACGGCCACCACTTTGGCCGGACTCGACCTGAGCCCCGCCGTGCCGGACAACGCGGACTACCCCCAGTGAGCACCGAGGCCCTGGGACCCGGTGACCTCGTCAGAGTCGACGACGTCACCTTCGGCTACGACCGTGAAACCGTCCTGGAGGACATCACTCTGCGGATTCACGAGCGTGACTTTGTCGGCGTGGTCGGCCCGTCCGGGTCCGGCAAGACCACCCTGCTTCGGCTCCTGCTCGGCACGGCCACCCCGCACACCGGGACCGTCGTCCGACGCCCCGACCTGGCGATCGCCTACGTCCCGCAGCTGGAAACGGTCAACTGGAACTTCCCGGTCAGTGTCACCGAATGCGTGCTGATGGCTCGCTCGGGCCGCGTGCTGCCCTGGACCACTCGCGCCGAACGTGCCGACGTGGGAAGGGTCTTGGAGCGCCTGGGCATCGGCCACCTGGCCAAGCGGCACATCCGGGAGCTGTCCGGCGGCCAGCAGCAGCGCATGTTCATCGCCCGCGCCCTCCTGCGGCGACCCAAGCTGCTGCTCATGGACGAGCCCACCTCGGGGGTCGACGTCACCAGTCGGCACGACATGCTGCACCTGCTCGGTGAGCTCAACGCCGAGGGCGTGGCGATCATGCTGACCACGCACGACCTGAACGGGGTGGCGGCTCACCTGCCGCAGCTGGTGGCGCTGCACCGTCATGTCATCGCCCACGGGAGCCCGCACGACGTCATCAACGGCCCGGTCATGGAGGCGACGTTCGGCGCGCCCGTGGAGGTGCTCGAACATCTCGGTATGCCGGTCGTGCTCGACCGCTACGCCAGGACTGGGCACAGCGCGACCACCAAGCGCGCGAGCGCCTAGTGGAGTCGCTGCTGGCCCCGTTCGCCTACGCCTTCTTCACCAAAGGGCTGTTCGTCGCCACCCTGGCCGGGGGGCTGTGCGGCCTGATCGGTGTCTACATCACGCTGCGCGGCATGAGCTATATCGGTCACGGTCTCTCGCACGCCATCTTCGGTGGCTTTGCCGCGAGCTCGGTGATCAGCATCAACTACTACCTCGGGGCGGGCGTGTGGGGCTTGGCCTCCGCGCTGGCGATCAACAAGGTGACCCGCAGTCGGCGGATCGGCGCCGATGCCGCGATCGGCGTGATCACCACCTCTTCGTTTGCCCTCGGAGTGGCCCTGTTGACGTACTACGGCAGCAAAGGGCCAAGCTTCGACGCCGCGCTGTTCGGCAGCATCATCGGGGTCTCGGCCGGCGACGTCTGGGCGCTCAGCGCCATCAGCCTGTTCACCGTCGTGGTGATCTTCCTGAACTATCGGGCCCTGCTCTTCGCAACGTTCGACCCCGACGTCGCGGACGTCAGCGGGGTGAAGGTCGCCCGCACAGACGCATTGCTGATGCTGGTCCTGTCCTTGGCCATCCTGGCCACGTTGACCGTCATCGGGGTGACCTTGGTGGCCGCGACCCTCGTCATACCCGCAGTGGTGGCCCGCATGGTGACCAGCCGTTTCTTCACCATGTTGTGGTTATCGAGTCTGATCGGGGCGGTCTCGGGATTCGTCGGGATGAACCTCAGCTATCACCTCGACGTGCCCTCCGGCACGATGATCGTGCTGACCGGTGCCGCTGTCTTCTGCGTTGTGCTGATGTTCACCGGGGGTCGCCGGCTCTCACGCACGGCGACCGCGCCCAAGCCGGCCGATGTGGCGATCACCGGAGTTGCCTGAGCCAGTTCGCGCACCGTACGGCGCGTCCACGACCACGACTGGCGCACGGGGGCCATCCAGGACACAGTGGGATATGCCCACTTGGGCTCACAGACTGGAGGAAACAGATGAGCGATGAGAAGCAGGTCCGCGTGTCCCGCAGCATCGATGTGTCCAACACGGCACTTTTCGAGGTGCTGTCCAACCCAGAAAACCACAAGGACCTCGACGGTTCCGGATTCGTCCAATCTGTCGATCAGTCGGATCGGATCACCGGCACCGGTCAGGTCTTCACGATGAACATGACCGGTGACCACATGGGTGGGGACTACCAGACCGACAATCACGTCGTGGGATACGACCCGGGCAAGCTGCTTGCGTGGCGGACCGCTCCCGCCGGGACCGAACCCCCCGGATGGCAGTGGGTGTGGGAGCTCACCCCGACCGGCCCGGACATGACCGACGTCAGCCTGACCTATGACTGGTCGGACGTGACCGACAAAGATCTGCTGGACAAGATCTCGTTCCCGCTGGTCACCGAAGAGCAGCTGGAGGACTCGCTGTCCAACCTGGCCGCGACGGCCTCCGGGCGCTGAGCCACCCCGACCACACTCTCCTGAAACCCCCAGCCCCGCCCGGTGCTGGGGGTTTCAGGGAGTGTGCTGGTGATAGACGTGCTGGCGGATCCACGCGTGCATCGCGATTGCGGCGGCTGCCCCGGCGTTGATCGAGCGCGTGGAACCGAACTGCGAAATCGCCAGGACCTGATCTGAGGCCGCCAGCGCCTCCTCAGTCAACCCGGGTCCTTCCTGACCGAACAGCAACACACAGCGTTGAGGCAGCCTCGCGGTCTCCAGGGGAGCCGCATCGGCGGTGTTCTCCATCGCGATCAGGGGCACGCCGTCGGCCCACGCAACCAAGTCCGCCACCGTCGCGTGATGATGCTCGTGTTGATACCGGTCGGTGACCATCGCACCGCGCCGATTCCACCGACGCTTGCCGACGATGTGGAACGCGGCCACGTTGAAGGCGTTGGCCGTCCGGATGACCGAGCCGATGTTGAAGTCGTGTCCCCAGTTCTCGACCGCGATGTGCACCGCGTGTCGTCGGGTGTCCAGATCAGCCACGATCGCCTCGTGCTTCCAGTAGCGATATCGGTCCACCACGTTGCGCCGGTCGCCGCCGGCCAACAGGGCCGGATCGTAGCGGCCGGGCAGCGACCCTGACGTGCTCGGCCATTCACCGGGCCAGGGTCCGACCCCCACCGACTCCGGTGATCGCTCGTCGGGACCTGACTGCTCCGGAAGCGACGGCATACATCTCATTGTTCCACCGCCTCGTGCCGCGATAGCCGCGTGCGGCTGTGGCGCACTACGGTGGAAGTCAACGGGAGCATGGCTGTTCCCCGTCCACGTGCGGCCCAGGCCGCGATCGATGAAGAACGGATGGCGACATGGAGAACACGCAATGGTTGCTGATCATCCTGCTGGTCCTGCTGATCGGGGTCGGGATCTGGATGCTCACACGCAAGCCTGCATCGGGCCCCGACCGGTCCCAGCCGACGGGCGAGGAGTCATCGGAGTCCGGGGTGAGCAGCTACAGCCCTGGTGGTGAGCACGTCGCCGCCGGAGATGCCGGGGCCTCCGCTCCCGGCCCGGCCCTGTACGACCAGGAGGCCGACGTCCGGGCCGAAGACGACCTGTCGGCGCAGGACGACTCCGGTTTCGGCGGGCCAGACGACGATGACCAAGTCTGGGACCCCGCTCAGGCGTCCCAGAAGGGCGCCCGGCAGGACACCGCAACCGGCGCAGACGTGACCATCGTGGAAGAAGAGCCAGTCGTCTCCGAGCCCGAGACCGGGTCGGCGCAGGGTCCTTACGATCAGCACGACGCGGACGAGCACGACGACCGGATCATCCCCGCTGACTCCGGGGATCCGGGCGACTACGACGATCAGGGCGATCGCGAACAGATGTCGTACGGCGATCCCCAGGTCGAGGACTTCGCTTCCGAAACCACCTACGCCGATGCGCCGGCGAGTGGAACCGCCATGCCGGCGCCGCGCGACCCGGAAGACGTCTACGGCAGCGATGAGGCTCGCGACCTCGACGCGGGTAGCCCCGGGACGAGCGCGCACGAGGAGATGCTCGAGCTGGAGAACGAGCGAGCCTTGGAGGCTGGCGGCCCCGACGACGCCGTTGTGGTCGAGGACGATCAGCACCAGAGGTCATCGCAGGACACGTACATCCACCCAGGTGCCGGTTCAGAAAATCTTGGCCCGGAGGAGGGTGAGGGCGATTCCGGTGAGGTTCCGGACCCCGACCAGGGGCATCCCGGCCCGTCCAGTCAGCCCGGTGAGGAAGCCACGTATGACGCGCCGCTGAGTCACGGAGAGGGATCTGAGAACGTCGGTCCCGAGGATGGCGAGGGTGATGCCCCGGAGCATCGCGACCCCGACCAAGGCAGCCCCGGCCCCGGCAGTCAGGCCGACGAGGAGGACGCCACCTACGGCATACCCGCGGAAGCGACCGAGCACGAGGACGACGACGTGCCGGAGAATGCGGCGGCCGCTGGGTTCGCTGGAGCGGCTGGAGCCACGGCGATGACCCGCGATCGGTCCACCGACGCGGACCAGGATGTGGCGATCCACGACGACTCGTTGGACCGGGACGACATCGACCGTCGAGACGAGTCCGATGGCGTGGAAGGGTCTTTGGCCACGACCGGCGAAGAGGGCCGGACCGACGAGGTCGAACCCGAAATCGTCATGGTCGACGTCGAGGACTACGGCGCAGCACCGAGCGAGCAGCGTGATGCCGTCACCGACGAGGACCACGTCTCCGACCACCACGTCTCCGGGGAGCGCGTCGAGACTCACGACGACACTCGTGACCGCGCGCCCGAAGACAGCGATCAGGACCACCAGACGGCCGAGCACGACGAGAGCCACGAGGCCGCGGAGCACGCCGAGCCCGAAGCGGTCATGGTCGACGTCGAGGACTACCCGGCAACCTCCACTGATGAGGACGCCGGGACGCGGTCACCGGAACACAGCGAGGACGGTTACGAGGACCGCGAGTCCGTCGTCGAGGACCGCGAGTCCCTCGATAGCGACCGCGAGTCCGTCGATGACGACCGCGAGTCCGTGGGTGATGAGCAGCCGATCAGCGAGGAGCCTGCGGAGCCTGCCGTGGTGGCAACCCCCTACGGACCCGGCTCCGTCTTCCCGAACGAGGATGGGTCAGTGCCGTCGGGTTTCGACATCAAAGGCAACGCGGGATCGATGTTGTTCCACACCCCCGAATCCCCCAGCTACGACAGCAGCGTTCCCGAGGTCTATTTCGAGAGCGAAGAGGCGGCGCGATCGGCTGGCTTCGCTCACTGGGACCGAAAGCGCCGCTAGTTCCACGCGAGGCGGGTTCTGCTAGCCCGTGAACCCTCCCCCAGCAATCCTGAGAGCCCCGCCGAGAACATCGGCGGGGCTTTCAGCCTCTGCAGTGCTCGGGCTGACTCAGCCCAAGCCGAGGTCCGATAGCGCGAACGCCGCGCGGTATTCCAACCCCTGTTCGGCGATGATCCGGTCGGCGCCGCTGTCCCGATCGGCGATCACCGCAACCGCGACCACGTCGGCCCCGGCGGCACGGCACGCTGCCACGGCCGTCAACGGCGAGTTTCCCGTCGTCGAGGTGTCCTCCACGACCAGCACTCGGCGGCCCTCGATGGAAGGCCCCTCGATCTGTTGCTGCATCCCGTGCGCCTTGCCGGCCTTTCGCACCACAAAGGCGTCGAGGCGGCGGCCCTGGGCACCGGCAGCATGCAACATCGCGGTCGCCACCGGGTCCGCGCCCATTGTCAGACCACCGACCGCGTCGATCTCCAGGTCGACCACGAGGTCGTTCATGACCTGGCCCACCAGCGGCGCCGCCACCCCATCGAGCGTCACTCGGCGCAGGTCAACGTAGTAGTCGGCCTGCGCGCCGGAGGACAGCGTCACCGGCCCGCGCACGATGGCCTGCTCACGGATGATCGACAACAACTGCTCGCGTAAGGTGCTCACAGCGCTCGAGCCTAGCCGGTGACGTTGCTCACCCCAGGTCGAGGCTGTCGTCCTCCTGGTGGTAGACCCCGAGCCGCTCGCACGCCTGGTTGAGCAGGCGCTGCACGCTGAGGGAGTCGGATAGCGGCATGATCGCGGACTCCGTCAACCCCGCGCGTATGCAGTCACTCACCTCGATCAGCTCGTGGCTGTATCCGGCCCCCAGCGGTGGGGCCTCGATGGTGCGAGGCTCGCGGCCGGGCCTGGACACCGTCAGGGACGTGGGGTGGTGGAACCGCGGGGGTATGTCGATCCACCCGGTGGTGCCGATGATCCGGGCGCTGCCGGGGGTGGGGCCACGTAGCGAGCAGGTCAACGTGGCGGACCGACCGTCGTCGTAGCCCAACAAGATGGAAGAGTCGAGATCCACACCCGTGGAGGCCAACGACCCCACCACCTCCATCCGATCCGGGTTGCCGAGGAAGTGTTGGGCCAACGAGACCACATACACGCCTAAGTCGAGCAGGGCGCCGCCAGCCAACGCCTTGCTGAACAACCGGTCCTCCGGGTCGAAGTCGCGCTGGACCCCGAGGTCGGCCTGAACCGTTCGCACCTCGCCGATGTCACCCGCGGCGATCACCTCGCGCGCCGCCACGATGGCGGGCTGGAAGCGGGTCCACATGGCTTCCATGGCAAACACGTCGTGCTCACGGGCCGTGGCAACGAGCCGTTCGGCCCCTTCGGCCGTCGCCGTGAGACTCTTCTCGACCAGCACGGCCTTGCCTGCCTCGAGTCCCGCTCGGGCGATGGCGAGGTGTTGCGGGTGCGGGGTGGCGATATAGAGCACATCCACGTCCGGATCGTCGATGATCGCCCGATAGCTTCCGTGGGGACGCTCGACGTCGAACTCCTGTGCAAACGCGGACGCCCGGTCCAGTGAACGCGATGCCACTGCGACCATGCGGGACCCCGGCACGTGCTCGAAGTCCGCGGCCACGTTGCGGGCGATCCGACCCGGGCCGACCACACCCCACCTGAGTTCATCCATCCTCTACACCCTTCTTCCGTGGGGTCATCGACGCGCTGACCCTCAACCTATGGTTCTTCGGCCGCTAGCGGCGGCTGGTGGCCATCTGGCGGGACATCTTGCGCATCAACGGCCGCGGCAGGGACCGAAGCATCGCGGACAGCGCCTTGTATTCGGCGGAGGGCACCGACACGATCTTGCCGGTCGACACGTCATCGAGCGCGTCTTGAGCGACCCGGTGAGCGTCCAACCACAGCCGCTCGGGCAGGTCGGGCAGGTCCATCTTCGCGCGGTCGTGAAACTCGGTGTGGATGAATCCTGGGCACAACGCGGTCACCGTGACACCGGTGTCCGTGAGCTCCACGGCAAGGGCCTCGGAGAACGTGGTCGTCCACGCCTTGATCGCCGAATAGGTGCCCATCACGGCGAACGAGGCCACGGAGGACACGTTGAGGATGGCGCCGTGGCCGCGCTCGCGCATGGCACCGGCAGCGGCGTGGCTGGCGACCAGGACCGCGCGGATCATCACGTCCATCGCTCGTTCCTCCACCGCCAGATCCCCGGTGCTGAAGTCGTGGTTGATCCCGAAGCCGGCGTTGTTGACCAGCAGGTCGATCGGCCGTTCCCGGTCCGCGACGCGCTCGGCGACCTGCTGCAGCTGGGCCCGGTCGGCAAGGTCGGCGACGAGCACATCGGCCTGCACGGCATACCGCTTGGCGATCTCCTGCGCCAGCTCCTGCAGGCGATCCTCGTCCCGGGCCACGAGCACGACGTGGTGTCCTCGTGCGGCGATCTCGATAGCCAACGCCCGACCTAGCCCGGCCGAGGCGCCGGTCACCAATGCAGTTCCCATGTCCGCCACGGTAGCGTCGTTGCGTCGGGCCGCCGTCCACCTACAGTGGGGCGGTGCGCATTGCTACCTGGAACGTGAACAGCATCCGAGCCCGCGTGGACCGGGTCGTGGCCTTTCTGGAACGTCAGGATGTTGACGTGTTGGCCATCCAAGAGACGAAGTGTCGCGACGACCAGTTCCCCTTGCTGGCCTTCGAAGCGGCGGGGTATGAGGTGGCGCACCTCGGACTGAACCAGTGGAACGGGGTCGCGATCGTCTCGCGGGTCGGCATCAGCGACGTCCAGGAGGGGTTTCGTGACATGCCGCAGTGGGGTGACCCGCTGGCCGCCGAGGCCCGCGCCATCTCGGCGGTGTGCAACGGGGTGCGCGTGTGGTCGCTGTATGTCCCGAACGGTCGGGGCCTGGGGGATCCACACATGGACTACAAGCTGGCCTGGTTGGAGCAGTTGCGCACCGACGCCCTCGGGTGGTTGGCGACCGAGCCGCAGGCTCAGATCGCGCTGATGGGTGACTGGAACATCGCTCCGGAGGACGAGGACGTGTGGTCGATGGACTACTACGCCGACAAGTCGCACGTCAGCGGACCGGAGCGGGCCGCCTTCCACGCGGTGGTGGACGCGGGTTACACCGACGTGGTCAGGCCGCATACCCCGGGGCCGGGCACGTACACCTACTGGGACTACACCCAACTGGCCTTTCCCAAGAAGCGGGGGATGCGCATCGACTTCTGCTTGGCCTCACCGGCGCTGGCGGCTCGCGTCGAGGCAGCCTCGATCGACCGTGAGGAGCGCAAGGGCAAGGGCGCCAGCGATCACGCCCCAGTGATCATCGACCTGCTTCCCTAGTCGCCTACGCGCGTGGCAGATGCTGGGCGAGGATCGGCGGGCAGATGGTGGACGGGTGGCGGCCTACCCCGCAGGCCGGGCGCGGACGAAGGCAAACGGCAAGGTGCAGGCGCTGACCGCGGCGGCCACCAACAGGGCGGTGTCGAAGCCGAAACCCGCGGCCAGCAGTCCCACCAACACCGACCCTAAGCCGGTGCCCAGATCGAAGCCGACGTTCCACACTGCGCTGGCCAGCCGGAAGTGGGTCCGCGAGACGGCCTCGAAGGCCACGACCAGGGTGAGATTCTGCAGTCCGCCGTAGCTGACGCCGACCAGGCACGCGGCGATGACGAACACCAGGAGCACCGTCGGCGCAGGGTCGGCATCGGCCACGGACCAGGCACAGAGCGCCATCGCCACCACGGTCAACACGGTCAGTGGCCACAGGAACCGATGCGCGCCGAAGCGATCGGACAACCCGCCCATGCCCCACCTCGACACTGCCGCGGTGGCGCCGATGCCGAACAAGGCCGCCGTCGACGCCGCGCCGCTGTCGACCATCTGCGGGGCAAAGGTGGTCAGGGCTCCGCCGCTCAGGGTGACCCCGAGCAGCAGAACGGTGGGGACCACCAACCGCAGGTATGCCGTGCCCACCCCCATCTCGCTGTCTGGCCTCGTGATGGCGACCGGAGCTGCGGACTCATCGAGGGCAGGCGGCTCCGGAGCGGCCGGCGGGTCCTGCAGGACCTTGGCGAGGGCGATCACGAACGGGATGCCCAGCACCGGGGCACCAGCGACGAGGAAGACCCAGGTGAAGGACCACGTCTGAGCCACCCACGGGGCCAACGGCAGCACGACCAGGCTGGGCAGCGCGATAGCCAACCCGTAGGCCCCGATGGCTCTGCCCCGGCGGGCCGGCTCGACCAGCTCGGCCAACGCAGCCGAGCCGGTGACCGTCAGGATGCCGAACCCGACCCCACGAACGGCGGAGAGGACCAGGATCGGCAGCAAGGCATCGCTGAAGAAGTGCAGGAGTGCCGGCACTCCCATCAACACCATGCCGGACCCGAGGACCACCGCCCAGCCGTAGCGATGCAACAAACCGGGCACGAACAACTGCGTCAGGACGGTGAAGAGGAGCAACACCCCGTTCACCAGGCCGGCCCCGGCCTCGCTGGCGCCACCGTGAACGGCCCACAACGGAGTGGTCGGCAACAACGCGGCATACCCGGTGAATCCGGTCATAGTGACCCCGACCAGAGCGGGCATTCCTCGCTCGGTCCAGACGCTGGCCACGCCTACTGCTGGGGGCGCTTGTGCTGCGCAGGCGCGGTTTTCGCCGCCTTCGCCGCCGCCTTCTTCTCCCGCTTCCAGGCACGCACCTGCGCCATGGTCTCGTCATCGACCACATCGGCGATCGACATACGCGCCTCGTCGGCGCCGTAGTCTCCGGCCGCCGCGCGCCACCCACTGGCCTGCAGGTCGCACTGCTTGCCGAGCAGCGCGAGAAAGATCTTGGCCTTTTGGTCTCCGAAACCCGGTAGCGCTTTGAGCCGTGCGAGCACGAGGGCGCCATCGGGGTCGCCCTCGGTCCAGATGGCAGCAGTGTCGCCGCGATAGGTGCGCATGATGGCGCACGCCAGGTCGTGCACCCGCCGCCCCATTGACGCCGGGAAGCGGTGCACCGCAGGCGGAGTCGCACACACGGCGACGAACGCCTCCGGGTCCATCGTCGCGATCATCGCTGGCTCGACCGTCCCCAGACGCTCCGCGAGCTTGCACGGGCCGGCGAAGGCGACCTCCATCGGGATCTGCTGGTCGAGCAGCATTCCGACCAGCAGCGCAAACGGGTTGGTGCTCAGCAACCGGTCGGCTTCGGGGTCTCCAACCAGGCGTAACGAGGTGCTCATCCTCGCAGTGTGACAGGAACTGATTCGGTCGAGCCAGTCACGCGGCGAACCCGCACCCCCAGGGCCAAGGCGACCACCGCGGCAAGACCGGCTGCCAGGGCGGCACCGGTGAAGACCGTCTGCACCTGGACGACCCCTGCGGCCAGCAACGCCTGGTCATCGCTGGGATCGGGCAGCAGAGCCACCGCCTCGTAGAACCGCCGCAGCCCCACGGCGGTGAGCAACGCCAGGCCGACCACCATGCCGACCATCCGGGCGACCACCACCAAGGAGCTGACCGTGCCGTGGGCGTATGCCGGGGCATCGGCCAGCGCGGCATCGTTGACCGGGGCGATGGCCAGGCCCACCCCGAGACCTGCGGCCCCCAAGGTGACCGTGGTCAGGACGTCGTCGGACAGTGAATCCACCGTCCAGGAGGTCATCGCCGTGAGCCCCGCCGCTGCCAAGGCCAATCCGGTGGCGGCGATGAGACCTGGGGCGATCCAGCGCAACAGGACCCCACCGAGCACTGCGCCGATGGGGACTGCAACCAAGAAGCGGACCAGCACGAACGCCGCCTGCGTCTGCGTCGACTCGCCATCCAGACGGGCCAGCAACGGGACGTCGACCACAATGGCCACGATGGCCGCACCGACCAACACGCTGACCACGAGGGCCGGCCACACGCGCCGTTGCACTACGTCGGGGCCGATCAGCGGGTCGGCGGCGAGGCGTTGTCGCACCACGAAGCCGATCAGTGCGGCGACTCCGACCGGCACCAGCCACAGCCCCCAGGGGCCGAGAACCTCCACCTCGGGGTCGGCGGTGGAAAACGTCAACACCACGCTGCCCAGGGCAATCGCGATCAAGGCGGCCCCGAGAAGGTCGGCACGGATCAGCTTCGGCAGCCAGCGGGGGGCGGTGACGGCGATGATCACCAGCCACAACGCGCCCGCGGCCAGACCGACCGGGGTCGCCGCCCGGGAGGACGAGTCGTCGGCGAACGGGATGAACGGCTCGCCGTAGGCCACTGAGGTCACCAACGCCTCGGGCGGCGTCAGGGTCAGGACGCTAAGGGCAAGCGCCAGCAGGACCAGCAGCGCGATCACCATGGTCATCGCCACGGAGCGATGATCGGCGTGCGGCTCGGCGACCGGCCTGGACGGCGATCGTGACTGAGGTATGCCGACAGGCGCGGCCTCAGTGCGCGAAGCCCGAGCGCGGCCAGAGCCGACCGCGAGGATCCCGAGGCAAAACAGCAGGCCGAGCGCCACGTTGAGCCAGAAGATGCCGCGCCACGAGCTGACCAGCAGCACCGCCGCGCCCAGCAGCGGCCCCAGGACCGCCCCCAGCTCTTGCACCCCGCCGACGATGCCCAGCGGAACGCCGCGTTTGCCCGGAGGCCACAGGTCGGCAACCAACGCCAACGTGGCCGGCACCAACCCCCCGCCGCCGACGCCCTGCAGGAATCGTCCACCGACCATGACCGGAAGCTCGACGGCAACCGCAGTGATCGCCGATCCCACCGCAAAGATGAGCAGGCAGGCCACAAGGATGCGCTGTCGCGGCACCATGTCGGCGAGTCGCCCGATCAACGGCAGCACCGCGATGTAGCCCAGCAAGAAGCCCGAGATGATCGGGGTGCCCCGTTGCAGCGACTCGATGCCCAGCCCCGCCCCGGCCATCATGTCCGGCAGGGCCAACACCACGACATACGTGTCGGCGGCCGCCAGCATGACTGCCAACGCGGCGAGCGTCAGCAGGGATCGGGGTCGCCCACCGGCGAGGGGCCCCGATCCGCTCGGGACCTTCGCGCTCCGTAAGGTCACGGCGAGCGGCGCTTCATCGGCGTATCGGGGACGTGCTGGTCAGGGTGCGGTGACCGTGACCGGCACGCCGTAGTCGTCCAGGGTCAAGGTGTAGGTCGACGTGGCCGGCGGATAGAACTCACCGGTGAGTGTCACGGTGCGCACTTCCCAGTCGTCCTCGATCAGGCCGTAGACCACGTCGAACTCGCCATCCTGCGTGCCGACGTTGAGCAGGTCCACGATCAGGTCGCCGGACAACGTGCCGGAGATCTGTTGCACGACCTCGCTGCCCACGCGGCTCTGCTCGCCGAACTGCGCGCCCTGCGTCTGGGACAGCAACGACACCACGCCGACCTCAGGGTCGAAGAGCCGAGCGGGATCGGGCACGCCCAGGCTCTCGGGACTGACCGAGGTGAAGATCGGGCTGAACGGCAGCTTCACGTAGAGCTCACCGTCGACCGCGACCGTGGGCACGTCCGCCTGGACTCCGGCAAGCTTGGCGGTGATCGTGCCGTCGAAGGCCGGTTCCGTGGTCGTTCCCGAGCCGTCGGCCTTGATCACGTAGGCACTCTCCTCCTCGGGGAGGTCACTGCCCTGCAGCACCAGACTGACCGACCCCGCCTGGGCCAACACGTCATACGCCTCGTCGAGCCGGTCCTGCGCGGTCGGGGCCGCGGTGCTCGTCTCGGGCGCCGCGGGCTCCTCGTCCTGCGAGCAGGCCGTCACGCTGGTCAGGGCGAGGGCGACGGCGCCCGCCGTCACCAGACGCGACCACGGTGCGCGGTGTGCAATGCGACTACTCATGGTTCCCCTGCTCGGTTGGCGTGTCGGTGCCGGCGGGTCGCTCGGTGACCCGCCCCTCCTAGTATGCCGTTCGCTCAGGGCCGGCTGTGGCCCGCCTCGTTCAGCGCAAGGTCAAGGCGTCTGCCGACTCGTCGTGGTCGACCGTGACCGACGATCCGTCCCGGATCTCACCGTTGAGCAGACCCTTGGCCAGCTGGTCACCGATCTGGGTCTGGATCAGACGGCGCAACGGGCGAGCACCGTATGCCGGGTCGTAACCTCGTTGAGCCAGCCACTGCGCCGCATCTTCGCTCACCTGCAGGGTGATCCGACGGTCCGTGAGGCGCCGCGCCAACAGCTCGACCTGCAGGCCGACGATGGTGGCCAGCTCCGCGCGGGTCAGCGCGTCGAAGACCACGACCTCGTCCAGCCGGTTCACGAACTCGGGCTTGAAGGCGGCGCGCACCGTGGCCATGACCTGCTCCCGTTTGGTCTCGGCATCGGTCGTCGGGTCCACCAAGAACTGACTGCCCAGGTTGGACGTCATCACCAGAATGACGTTGCGGAAGTCCACGGTGCGACCCTGGCCATCGGTCAGTCGGCCATCGTCGAGCACCTGCAGGAGGACGTCGAACGTCTCCGGGTGGGCCTTCTCGACCTCGTCCAGGAGCACCACGGAGTAGGGGCGGCGGCGCACCGCTTCGGTGAGCTGGCCGCCCTCGTCGTAGCCGACGTATCCCGGAGGAGCACCCACCAGACGCGCAACCGCATGACGCTCGGCATACTCCGACATGTCGATCCGGACCATCGCCCGCTCGTCGTCGAAGAGGAAGTCCGCGAGCGCCTTGGCCAGCTCCGTCTTACCGACGCCTGTGGGACCGAGGAACAGGAAGGACCCAGTGGGTCGATCCGGGTCGGAGATGCCCGCCCGGGAGCGACGCACCGCGTCACTGACCGCTTGCACCGCGCTGCGTTGGCCGATCAGCCGCTCGCCCAGCACCTCCTCCATCCGCAGCAGCGTGGCTGATTCGCCTTCGAGCAGTCGACCGGCGGGGATGCCGGTCCACGAGGCGACGACGTCGGCGATGTCGTCGGCGCCGACCTCGTCCTTGACCATGGGCTCCTGCTCGGTCTTGACGCTGCTCGACTCGGCCTCCTGGGCTGCCTCCAGCTCTGCC
>JBASAZ010000113.1:0-3055 GCA_049650845.1 Ornithinimicrobium sp. | reverse complement strand
GCTCGTCATCGCCGAGCAGCTGGTCGAGCAGATCTTCGTCCAACCCGGGCGCATCGAAGGGATTACGACGGCGGCGGTGCGGCAACGCCAAGCGTGCGGCCGCGCGGATGTCCTCGCGGGTGACCTGCGCCCGGCCCGCCCACGCCGCATGCGCGATCGCGGCTCGCGCGGTCACGATGTCGGCTCGCATCCCGTCGACCTCGAAACCCGCGCAGACCACCGCGATCTTGTCCAACGCCCAGTCCGAGAGGATGACCGTGTCCACCGCCCGCCTGGCCTGCACGATCCGCTGGGTCAACGCGGCCTGGGTGTCGGCATACTGCGCGGCGAAGCCTGCGGGGTCGGCGTCGAAGGCCAAGCGACGGCGCACGATGTCCGCCCGCAGCTGCGGGTCGCGGCTGGCGGCCAACTCGACGGTGAGACCGAATCGGTCCAGCAGCTGGGGCCGCAGCTCCCCTTCCTCGGGGTTCATCGATCCGATCAGGACGATCCGGGCCGCGTGCGCGATCGACAGTCCGTCGCGCTCGAGGTGGTTGCGGCCCATGGCGGCCGCATCGAGCAACACGTCGACCAGATGGTCGTGCAACAAGTTGACCTCGTCGACATACAAGATGCCGCGGTGGGCCTTGGCCAACAGCCCCGGCTCGAACCGTGCCTGCCCGGCGCCCAACGCCTGCCCCAGGTCCAGGGACCCGATCACCCGGTCTTCGGTCGCTCCGACCGGAAGCTCGACGACGCGGGCGGGCCGCACGTGGGCCTCGGCGTGATCGTCGTGCGGGCCATCCGGGCAGCCCGCGTCGGGGTGGTGCGGCGCGCAGCCGAAACGACACCCCACGATGACGTCCTGGCCCGGCAGGACGTCGGCCAAGGCGCGCACCATGGTGGACTTCGCCGTCCCCGTCGCGCCCCGCACCAAGACCCCACCCACGTGCGGGGAGATGGTCGTCAGGATCAGGGACAGGGCCATGTCGTCGGCTCCGACGATGGCGGTGAACGGGAACTGCGACATTCGGATCCTCCTGGCGAGTGACCACGCTCGCCGACAACCGGGAAGCGTCCGGGGTCCCGGACGGTGCGACGCGAGGACGACGTCCTGGCTGGGGCACAGTTGGTGTGCCCTTCACAGTGGCGGGACCGCTCCGGATTCACACCGAATTCCTCGTCCTGCGTCGCCGATATCGTCGCACACCTGCCCCGAGGCCGCGGCCCGATTCGTTCCTCGGTTCCGGTGCCTCTAGCCTGACGCCATGATCGAGGTCGTCGGCATCGGTGACGATGGGTGGGACGGCCTTTCGCAGGTATGCCGTTCGCGCATCCTGGCAGCGCCCGTGCTGATCGGCGGCGCTCGCCATCTGGCGTTGGTGCCCGACGTGGCCGGACAGGTGCGCCGGACGTGGCCAACGCCGCTGCTGACCAGGTTGGGGTCGTTCCTGAGCGACGTGCGCGAGCTGGATGTGGTGGCGCTGGCCAGCGGTGACCCGTTGCGTTCGGGGGTGGGCACCACGTTGATCGAGCTGTTGGGCGCAGATCAGGTGCGGATCACGCCGGCGTTGTCGAGCGAGACGTTGGCTCGGGCGCGGATGGGCTGGTCGGCCGACGACACGGAGGTCGTGACCCTGGTCGGGCGCTCGCTGGACCGCATACGTCGTCATCTCAGCCCCGGCGCACGGCTGGTCGTGTTGTGCTCCGATGGCTCCGGCCCCCGTCAGATCGCGGCGGTGCTGACCTCCGAGGGGTGCGGCGATTCGTCGATCACGGCGTGGTCGCATCTGGGCGGGGTGGATGAGCAGCGGCGCGATGGGGTTGCCAGCACCTGGGGCACGGACCCGTCGCCTGATTTGGTGCTGCTGTGTGTGGAGGTCGCGGCCGATGCTCTTCGTCGCCCGGTGGTGGGGCCGGCGGGTGGCCGGCCTGACGACGCGTTTGAGCACGACGGACAGATCAGCAAGTCCGACATCCGGGCGAGCGCTATGGCTCGTCTGAGGCCGCACCCGGGTGGGGTGTTGTGGGATCTGGGCGCGGGGTCGGGGGCCGTGGCGATCGAGTGGTGTTTGGCTGCGCCAGGCGCGAAGTCCGTCGCGGTCGAGCGGGATGAGGGCCGGGCCGCTGGCATCGCCTCCAACGCGGCACGGCTGGGGGTGCCCAGCGAGGTCAGGGTCGTGCGGGACGACGTGGTGTCGATGGTGCGCACGAGCGCGAATCTTCCCCGGCCTGCGGCCATCTTCATCGGCGGGGGCCTGGACCCTGAGGTCATCGAACTGGCGTTGGCTGTGCTGGTGCCGGGCGGCCGGTTGGTCGCCCACGCGGTGACCCTGGAGTCCGAGGCCGCGATGGTCGCCGCCGCTGGCGTACACGGTGGCACTTTGACCCGGCTCAGCATCGAGCACGCCGAACCCCTGGGTCGGTTCTTGAGCTGGAAACCCGCCCGAGCCATCGTCCAGTGGAGCGTGAGCACACCATGACCCACACCGCCGACAGCGATCTCGGAACGGTCCATTTCATCGGGGCCGGCCCGGGGGCACCCGACCTGTTGACCCTGCGAGCGGTTGCGTTGCTCGGTGCGTCACAAACGTGTCTGTATGCGGGCACGTACCTCGACGCCGCAGTCCTGGGCCACTGCCCCGAGGGCGCCGATCTGATCGACACCCAGAAGCTGGACCTCGACCAGATCACCGAGCACCTGGTGAGCGCGAGCCAGGCTGGGCACGATGTGGCGCGATTGTGCTCGGGTGACCCGTCAGTGTTCTCGGCGGTCGCCGAGCAGGCCCGACGACTCGATGCTGCGGGCATCCCGTGGGACGTCACGCCCGGCATCCCGGCGTATGCCGCCACGGCCGCGATCTTGCGCCGGGAGTTGACGGTGCCCGAGGTGGCGCAATCCGTGGTGCTGACCCGCGCCCAGCGCGACGCCACCAGCATGCCGCCGGGTGAAGAGCTGGCGGCCTTCGCCGCGACCGGGGCGACCCTCGTGCTGCACCTGGCGATTCGGCATACCCGCAGGTTGGCCGACGAGCTCACCGCTCACTACGGCTCGGACTGCCCCGTGGCCGTGGGG
>JBASAZ010000112.1:0-2307 GCA_049650845.1 Ornithinimicrobium sp. | reverse complement strand
CCCCGGTGCAGACGATCGCCTGAGACAATTCCGGCGCCGATCCCCGTGCCGACCTTGATGTTCACGAAGTCATGCGCGCCTTGGGCCGTACCGCATCTGCCTTCCCCGATGGCCATCAGATTGACGTCGTTGTCGACCCAGACCGGCGCCTGGTGACGCGACTCGAAGAAGCCACGAATGTCGAAGCCGTCCCACCCCGGCATGATGGGGGGTGCCACCGGCCGGCCGCTGCTCCACTCCACGGGCCCCGGCACTCCGACGCCGACCCCCCAGACCGGGAGGTTCGGGAAGCGTTCGCGCAGGGAGCGGAAATGTATGTCCACCTCCTCCAGCACGCGGTCGGGGCCGCAGGTCACATCCAGCGCCAGTCGCCTTTGCTCAACGAGGTGTCCGCCGAGTTCGGCCAGTGCAATGCTGGCGCCGGTCGCCCCGAGAGCGGCCACCAACACATGCCCCGCGTCGTGCCGAAAAGCCAGCTCGCGTGGCGCCCGACCGCCCGTCGAACGACCAAGGGTCCCCTCGGCGACCAACCCGGCGTCCAGCAGCTGTTGCAATCGCGCGGTGACCACGTTGCGGCCGAGCCCTGAGGCGCGTACTAACTCCGGGCGGGTGCGCACCCCGTGGGAGCGCACGAGCTCAAGTACGGTCAGCAGCGTGTCGTCGGCACTCGTGCCTCCAGCTGGCCAGCTCTCAGTCACTGGATCTGATCCTTTCGTTGTCGGTCATCATAAGCCTGGCGTCAAACCCTTGACTTATGTGTGTTGTGGGCATAAGAATGACTGAAACACACTTAAGCACCGTCAACGGAGAGGGTCTGAGCAGATGCGTCGCGGATGTCACACCATCACATGGGGCGGGGTCGTCGGGTCACCGGTTGGAGTCACGAGCATCAAGGACCTGTACTACCGGGCCAACGGATCGATGGACCGCGCCATGGCCGACATCGCTGCTGCGGGCTACGAGGGGGTGGAGCTGTTCGACGGCAATCTGGTCGACCTGCAAGAGCGTCCCGGGGGAGTGAGAGGTTTGCTGCGCAAGCACGACCTTGAGCTGGTCTCGGTCTACACCGGGGGCAACTTCATCTTCCAGGAGATCCTGGGAGAGGAGCTATCTCGGGTGCGGACCGTGGCCGAGCAGGCCGCCCGCGCTGGGGCGCAGACCCTCGTTGTCGGGGGAGGGGCGCAGCGTTCCACAGGACGGGACCCACAGGACTACGAGCGCCTCTGCGCGGCCCTGGACCAGGTGTGTGAGATAGCCGAGGCGCGGGGCCTCGACGCCTGTTACCACCCGCACTTGACTACGCTGGCGGAGTCACCCGAGCAGGTAGACGCCGTACTGCAGCAGAGCCGGATCGGGTTCTGCCCCGATACTGCTCACCTGGCTGCCGGAGGCGGAGATCCGGCTGAGCAGATCCGCCGGTATCCCGACCGCGTGCGGCACTTACACCTGAAGGACTTCACCTCCGAGCCGTTCGGCTTTCACCCCCTGGGGCAGGGCGACCTTGACCTCCCCGGGGTTGTGCAGGCAGCTCGCCAGATCGGTTATGACGGCTGGGTCATGGTGGAGCTCGATGACTATGACGGCGACCCGGCTGAAGCCGCACGGGTGTCTTACAGCGCGCTCGACAACCTGCTCGCCAACCAAGGATGACCCCGCCCCACCCCTGTTCGCCTTACCGAGCCACTCACAAGGAGCACCCGATGTCCCACCGCCCAACCCACACAGCATCCTCCCTCACCGCCCTGGCCCTGGCCGGCACCCTCGTGCTGGCAGGGTGCACGAAGACGGGCGAGTCTGAGGACACCGGGGACCCCGGGGTCGACTCCCAGGTCGACGCGGCGCTAGCCGAGCTCGAGGGGCAGGTCCTCAGCAAGGGACCGCACGGAGAGGAGCCGGCCTCGGCCGACACCGCTGAGCTCACCGAAGAGGAGGTGAGCCAGGTGCAGGAGATGGACGCCACGGCGGCGATCGTCATGCACTACGGGGGTAACGACTGGGCCAACGCCCAGATCGACGGCCTTCAGCAAGAGTTCGAGCGGCTCGGGATCGAAGTAGTGGCCGTCACCGACGCTGACTTCAAGCCAGAACAGCAGGTCTCAGACATCGAGACCGTCCTGAGCCAAGACCCGGACATCATCGTGTCTATCCCGACCGACCCGGTTGCCACCGCGAGCGCCAATCAGCGCGCGGCCGATGCTGGCGTGGAGTTGGTCTTCATGGACAACTCGCCGCAGGGCCTGGAGGCGGGCTCGGACTACGTTTCTGTCGTCTCAGCCGACAACTACGGCAATGGCGTCGTCTCCGCTC
>JBASAZ010000111.1:0-34973 GCA_049650845.1 Ornithinimicrobium sp. | reverse complement strand
GTCGGCGCCCATCCCCGCCACCCGGGTGGCCGCGTCGTCTCCGGAGATCACGCGGGGCTCGAACCCGCGGCGCCCCTGCTGAGAGGCGGTGTGCGCGATGGCTTCGGCCAGCTCGACCGCGACCTCGGTTCGCGCGACGCCGACGACGTCGACCGCCAGCTCCACCGCCTGCCGGGCCAACAGCGCCACGTCCGAGCCGTGGGCACAGATCCCCCGGACGCTGAAACGGTCGGGGTTAGCCTGGGCCACCTCGATCGCTTGGGTCCCGATGGATCCCGTCGACCCCAGGAGGGCGACGCTTCGCTGCGTAGTCACCGTCCCATTGTCTCCCCACTACGCTCCGTTGCATGCAGCCCGCCGGTACCCAACCTCGCAGCTCGAGACGTTCATCGCCATCCCCCTACGAGGTCGAGAGCGATTCGCAGCTGAGGGACGTGCTCAATTCAGGTATGCCGCTTGCTGGGGCGAGGCTGCAAGGTTTGGACCTGCACGAGCACGAGGAAACCTTGCTCCAACGGCGCAACCTGCGCGGTCTGATCGTCCTCGGCGGTCAACTCTCCGCTCGCCTGGAGCAACACCAACGTCGGCACGGAGCGGTCATCTTTCCGAGCGACCCCACCGTGCCGGTCCTGCCCTACCGAGGCTCGCTGTATACCCCCCACGAGCTGTACGTCGGCCTGCGCACCGACGGGTATGCCGGCACGGTCGATGCCCGGGCCTACGCCTGGTCCCGGGACGCCTCGATTCAGCACGACGCCTACGTCAGTGTGCTCCGTGCGATTCACGACGATGCGATGAGCGACGCGCTCGAGGCCCTCTTGGCGGAGCGATCCGTTGTCGGCGTGATGGGCGGCCACGCCCTACGCCGCGGCACCGACCATTTTGCCGAGGCGTCTCACCTGGGCCATCAGCTCGCCCGCAGCGGGCACGTCGTGCTCACCGGTGGCGGGCCCGGAGCGATGGAGGCGGCCAACCTCGGCGCGTGGGCCCCCGACCCCGACGCGCTCGAGCGAGCGTTGGCTCGGTTGGCTTCGGTGCCGACGTTCGCCGATCACGTTGAGGCCTGGGCAGACCTGGCCTTCCAGATTCGATCGACGACCGCCTCCGAGCAGCTGGACGGGGACCGCGCAGAGCCTCAGCCGGTCCGCAGTGTCGGCATCCCCACCTGGCACTTCGGCCACGAACCACCCAACGTCTTCGCCCAGCGGATCGCCAAGTTCTTCTCCAACCCCCTGCGTGAGGGGCTCCTGCTGGACTGCAGCACCGCTGGGTTGGTGGTGCTCCCGGGGGCTGCAGGAACCGTGCAAGAGATTTTCCAGATGGTGACCAAGCTGTACTACGAGACGGTCGACCTGCCGCGACCGTTGATTCTGGTGGGACGGAAGCACTGGACGGACGACCTACCCGTGTGGCCCCTGCTGCGGGCCCTCGGCGAGGACCGCGCGATGGGTGCCAACCTCCATCTCGTGGACGAAACCACCGACGCAGTGGAGCTGGTGGGCGATGGCGGGCCCGCGTAGGTGCCGCGTCGGCCTGAGCTGAGGCACCGCACCCTCAGGAATCCTCGACGCCCGGACGCAGGACCTCGTCCAGGTCACTGAGCACGCTGCGATCCTCGATCGTGCTCGGCACCATGGCCTCGTGGCCGTCGGCCATCTGCCGCATCGTTTTGCGCAGGATTTTACCTGACCGTGTCTTCGGCAGCGCCGAGACGACGTCGACCTGGCGCAGGGAGGCCACGGCTCCCACTTCGTCGCGGACGCGCTGCACCAGCTCGGCCCGCAAGGCGGCCAACGCCTCACCATCATCGAGATCGATACCGGCCTTCAGCACGACCAGGGCACGCGGCACCTGCCCCTTCAGCGCATCACCGACCCCGATGACGGCGCACTCAGCCACCGACGGATGGCCCGACAGCGCCTCCTCCAAAGACCCGGTGGACAGCCGATGCCCAGCGACGTTGAGTACGTCGTCGGTGCGGCCCATCACGAAGAGATAACCCGCCTCGTCCACGTAGCCGCCGTCGCCGGAGAGGTAGTACCCCTCGAAGGTCGACAGGTAGGACTCGATGTAGCGCTGGTCATCACCCCACAGCGTCGGCAACGTGCCCGGTGGCAGCGGCAGTCGTATGCAGATCGCTCCCTCCACGCCGGCCTCGACCTCGGCGCCGCGCTCGTCGAGCACGCGTACGTCGTATCCCACCGTCGCCGGTCCCGGGGAACCGCTCCTGATCTCCACCCCCTGGTCGCCGGCGGGGGTGATGGCGATCGGCCACCCGGTCTCGGTCTGCCACCAGTTGTCGATCACCGGCACCCCCAAGGCTTTCGTCGCCCACTGCCAGGTGTCCGGGTCCAGGCGCTCGCCGGCCAAGAAGAGCGTCCGCAGAGTGCTGAGGTCGTGACCGGTCATCAGCTCCGCGTCGGGATCCGTCTTCTTGATGGCCCTGATGGCCGTCGGGGCGGTGAAGGCAGCCACGACGTGATGCTGCGCTATCACCCGCCAGTAAGCCCCGGCGTCGGGGGTGCCTACCGGCTTGCCCTCGAACAGCACGGTGGTGGCACCGGTCAACAGCGGGCCGTAGACGATGTAGGAATGACCGACCACCCAGCCGACATCGGACCCACAGAACCAGGCCTCACCCGGGGCCAAGCCGTAGAGGTGCTCCATCGACCAGCGCAACGCGACCGCATACCCGCCGGTGTCTCGCACGATTCCTTTGGGACGCCCTGTGGTGCCGGAGGTGTAGAGCACATACAACGGGTCGGTCGCCTCCATCGGCACACATCCCGCGGGGGCCACCGTGCCCGGACGCATGACCTGCGCCCAGTCGAAGTCCTTCTCGCCGAGCTCGCACCGGTGCTGCTCGCGCTGCAGGATGACACAGTGCGACGGCTGGTGGGAGGAACGAGCCAGCGCCTCGTCGAGCATCGGCTTGTAGGGCACCACGCGGCTGGGCTCGATGCCACAGGAAGCGGAGACGATCACCACCGGCTCGGCGTCCTCGATGCGGGCGGCTAGTTCCGCCGGGGCGAAGCCACCGAACACCACCGAGTGCACTGCACCGATCCGCGCACAGGCCAACATCGCGATCACCGCCTCGGGCACCATCGGCAGATAGATGACCACCCGGTCCCCCTTGCTCACACCCAGGTCGCGCAACACCCCGGCAAAACGAGCCACGAGGTCCAACAGCTCGGCATAGGTGTAGGTGCGGACGGTGCCGGTGACCGGGCTGTCGTAGATCAGCGCGGCCTGGTCCGCGCGACCGTGCACGACGTGCCGATCCAGGGCGTTGAAGCACATGTTGAGACGACCCCCGGTGAACCATCGGTACAACGGCGCGTGCTGCTCATCGAGGGCGCGGGGCGGCTTGTTGATCCACCTGATCTCCTCGGCGGCCTCTCCCCAGAATCCATCGGGGTCCACCAGGGATCGCTGCACCAGGTTGCGGTAGTCACTCATCCCCACATGGTGCTGCCTGGGACCGTGCGGCGCTAGGGGTGCACTGCGAGTCGACGGGTCACACCGTGGCGGCCAGCTGTCCGCACGCACCGTCGATGTCCGAGCCCCGGGTGTCTCGCACCGTGGTCGGAATCCCGTGCGCGAGCAGTCGTTCGACGAACTGTTGCTCAACCCCCCGCCGGGAGGCGGTCCACTTCGAGCCCGGGGTGGGGTTGAGCGGAATCGGGTTGACGTGGACCCAGCCTTTGCCGCGGGCCCGCAGCTTCTCACCGAGCAGGTCCGCCCGCCACGCCTGGTCGTTGATGTCGCGGATGAGTGCGTACTCGATGCTGACTCGGCGACCGGTTTTTTCGTAGTAGCGGTAGGCGGCGTCGAGCGCCTCGTCGACTTTCCAGCGGGTGTTGATGGGCACCAGCTCGTCCCGCAGTTCGTCGTCCGCGGCGTGCAACGACAGGGCGAGGGTCACCGGGATGCCTTCGTCGGCCAACTTGTCGATGGCCGGCACCAGGCCGACGGTCGACATCGTGACACCGCGTGCCGACATGCCCAGACCGGAGGGGGCGGGCTCGACCAGTCGCCGCATGGCCCCGATCGAGGCCTTGTAGTTGGCCAGCGCCTCGCCCATCCCCATGAAGACGACGTTGCTGACGCGTAGCACCTTGGCGACCGCGCTTTCCTCGCTCTCGGCCGGGTCATTCGACTCGTCGGCCCGACCTTGGTCGTCGTGACGCAACGCTCGCGCTGCGGCCACGACCTGCTCGACGATCTCGGCGGTGGACAGGTTGCGGGTCAGCCCCGCCTGTCCGGTGGCACAGAACGGACAGTTCATGCCACAACCCGCCTGGCTGGAGATGCACATGGTCACCCGGCCCGGATAGCGCATCAGCACCGATTCGACCATGGCGCCGTCGTGCAGCCGGTGGACCTGTTTCAGGGTGGCTCCGTCGTCCGCGCTGAGGGTGCGGACCGGGTGCAGCAGCTCAGGCAGGACACTCTTGACTAACTCGCCACGCGAGCCCGCGGGCAGGTCGGTCATGTGATCGGGATCGACGACCAGGCGTTCGAAGTAGTGCCTGGAGAGCTGATCAGCCCGGAACGGCTTGTGCCCGAGCTCGGTCATCCATGCGCGACGCTCGATCGCATCGAGGTCGGCCAGGTGCCGCGGAGCCTTGCCCCGCTTGGGCGCGGTGAAGGTCAGCGTTCCCGGCCGGGGAGGGCTGGCGGTGGGGGTCGGCAAGTCGGTGCTCATCGAGCACCATTCTCGCAGGTATGACGAGCGCTCAGGCCGGGACGAAGATCGTGAGCACGGCGAAGGTCACCGGGATGGTCATGACCAGGGAGTCCAAACGGTCCATCAGGCCGCCGTGACCCGGCAGCAACGTGCCCATGTCCTTGATGCCCAAGTCCCGTTTGAGGGTGGACTCGGCCAAGTCACCCATGGTGGCGAAGCACGCGACCGCCACCCCGAGCAGGGTCCCGGCCCACCACGTGCCATCGAGCAGCACCACCACCGAGATCACTGCCACTACGACACAGCTGAGCAGTGATCCGCCGAACCCTTCCCAGGATTTCTTCGGACTGAGCGCCGGCGCCATCGGGTGACGTCCCAGCCGGGCTCCGACCGCATACCCGCCGATGTCACTGCTGATCGTGACCAGAATGAAGACGAGGATCCGGGAGACTCCGTCGGGCTCGGCGACCAGCAGCACGGCTAAGCCGGCCATCAGCGGCACGTAGGCCGTGATGAACACTCCCCCGGCGATGTCTCGGATCGCTCCATCAGCGCCGCCGGAGGCCCGCACCAGCAGGATGGCCAGGCAGCTGAGCGCAAACCCCACCGACAACCCCTGCGCGCCGAAGAAAAAGGTGACCGGGACGAGGGCTATCGCGGCGGCCATGGTGGGGATCAGCGGCGCGACGATCCGGCCCGAGCGCAGGGCCTCGATCAGTTCCCACACCCCCAGCGCAATGCCGACGGTGACCACGATGACGAAGGCGGGCTTCCACACCACCAGCGAGGCGAGCACGATGGCCCCCAACAACACGCCGACTCCGATGGCCGCCCGTAGGTCGCGCCCGGCGGTGCGCGGGGGTGCGCTGCCGCCGTCGGTGGGACCACCGGCTCGAGCCGCCCGGAAGGCCCTGCGCGAGGTGGGGGTGTCGGACATCGTTCAGACCTCGAGGAGTTCGGCCTCCTTGTGCTTGAGCACCTCATCGATGGAGTCGACGAACTTTTTGGTCAGGGCCTCCAACTCTTTTTCAGTGCGGCTACCTTCGTCCTCACCGATGTCACCGTCCTTGACGGCGCCCTCGATCGTGTCCTTGGCCTGCCGACGGATGTTGCGCACCGAGATCTTGGCGTCCTCGCCCTTCGTGCGCGCCACCTTGATGTAGTCGCGGCGTCGCTCTTCGGTCAGCTGCGGCATGATGATCCGGATCTGGTTGCCGTCGTTGCTGGGGTTGACGCTGTTGTCCGAGTCCCGCAGGGCCTTCTCCACCGCCTGCAGTGACGACTTGTCGTAGGGCTGGATCAGGATGGTGCGGGCGTCGGGCACCTGAAAGGAGGCCAACTGCTGCATCGGGGTCGGTGAGCCGTAGTAGTCAACGGTGACCTTGCTGAACATCCCCGGGTGAGCACGGCCGGTGCGGATCGCCGACATGTCCTCACGGGCGACTTCGAGAGCTTTGGCCATCTTCTCCTCGGCTTCAAGCATGGCCATCTCGGTGGCGTCGGACATGGTGTGCTCCTCGAGGTAGTTCGGATGAAGACTCAGACGGCGGTGACCAGGGTGCCTATTTTCTCACCAAGGATGGCCGATGAGATGCTATCGGGACCGTCCATCCCGAAGACCAGCATCGGCAGGTCGTTGTCCATACACAAGCTGAACGCGGCGGCATCCACCACCCGAAGGTTCTGGGTCAGCGCCTCGTCGAAGGTCAGCGTGTCCAGTTTGATGGCCGAGGGATCGGTGCGCGGGTCTGCGGTGTAGACCCCGTCGACCCCGTGCTTGCTCATCAGCACCGCATCGCACTTGATCTCCAGCGCGCGCTGTGCCGAGACGGTATCGGTGGAGAAGTACGGCATACCGGCGCCTGCTCCGAAGATCACCACCCGCCCCTTCTCCAGGTGGCGGATCGCGCGACGCGGGATGTAGGGCTCGGCGACCTGACCCATCGTGATCGCGGTTTGCACCCGCGTGGCCACGCCCTCCTTCTCCAGGAAGTCCTGCAGCGCCAAGCAGTTCATCACCGTGCCGAGCATGCCCATGTAGTCCGCTCGCGCCCGCTCCATCCCGCGCTGCTGCAACTGCGCACCCCGAAAGAAGTTGCCGCCGCCGATGACCACCGCCACCTGAACCCCCTGGCGGGCCGCGCTGGCGATCTGCCGGGCGATGCCCCGAACCACGTCGGGATCAACGCCGATGTTTCCCCCGCCGAAAGCCTCGCCGGACAGCTTCAACAGAACCCGTCGGACCGACTCGTGCGTGGCGTCGTCCTGCGTGACATCAGTCATCGGAGCCTTCCGGGATCAAGAGGGTGCGAGCGCCCCCGATCCTGCCATACCGCCGTGCCGGCAACGCATCCGCAGAAGCAGGCCGGCCACCAGGCATGATGGCCGCATGCCTGAGGACCTCGAAGCGCAGCACCCGCGGGGTTCGGAGCGCGTCAGCACCGAGCTCGTGGCCGTCATCGTGTCGCTGGCCGGTGAGAGCCCGGTCGTGCTCACCTCGCCGGACGGCGCGCGCCTGCCCTCCGGTCCGTTGCGCAGCGACCATCGATCGTTGCAGACCGGCTTGCGTGCGTGGGTCGAGCAACAGACCGCGCTGCGCTTGGGATACGTCGAGCAGCTGTACACCTTCGCCGACCCTGGTCGCACCGGGGGCACCGACCGGACGATCTCGGTGTCGTACCTGGGGCTGACGAGAGCGACCTCGAGCGCGTCGACCTCTGCGTGGCGCGGTTTCTACGAGTTCTTTCCCTGGGAGGACCGAGGCAGCGAGGCCACGGGGGTGGGCACGCAGATCGCGCAGCGACTCCGGGCGTGGGCTTCCAGCGCGTCGAGCGCAACCGCGGTTCACCAACGCACCATTCGCTGCGCAGTCAACTTTGGACTCGACGATCGTCCGTGGCGTCCCGAACTGACCTTGCAACGCTACGAACTGCTGCACGAGGCCGGCTTGATCCCGGAGTCGGTCAGCCCGGTCGGCGACCCGATCCCCGGTCGCCCGATGGAACACGACCATCGGCGCATCCTAGCCACCGGCATCGCCCGACTGCGGGCCAAGATCCAGTATCGCCCGGTGGTCTTCGAGCTGATGCCGGACCAGTTCACCTTGGGCAAGTTGCAAGCCGTTGTCGAGGCGCTCGCCGGGCAGGGTTTGCACAAGCAGAACTTTCGCCGTCTGATCACGCAACAAGAGCTGGTCGAGGAGACCGGTGAAACCGATCAGGCGACGGGTGGCCGCCCGGCGAAGCTGTACGCCTTCCGGCGGGAGATCTTGGACGAGCGGAGCGCCGGAGGGACCACACTCCCGGTCACCCGCACACGCTGACTGCTGGGCCGTGGCGGTCTTCGGCGGTCCTGGCCGACCTTCGCTTCGACTTGTAATGCTCATATTCAGCATATAAGGTCGGATCAGCAAATATGCTCACTCGCAGCATAAGACCCCTAGGTGCCGGCCGGAGGCAACACCGTGTCCCAGTCCCAGTCCCCCGTTCTGATCCGCCTCGACTCGCTCTACGAATCGGTGCGTCACGTCATACCCGAAGTGGAGTGGTCGGTCTTCGCCCCTGAGATCGAAGCCATCGAGCGCCTGAAGGCCGAGCGCAATGCGGTGATCCTGGCCCATAACTATCAGACCCCCGAGATCTTCCACGGGGTGGCCGACATCGTGGGTGACTCCCTGGCGTTGGCCCGGGAGGCGCAGACCGTCGACGCGGACGTGATCGTGCTGGCCGGGGTGCACTTCATGGCCGAAACCGCCAAGTTGTTGAACCCGGATAAGACGGTGCTGATCCCGGACCTGCGCTCGGGTTGCTCGCTGGCCGAGTCGATCACCGGTGCCGACGTCCGAGCGTTGCGTGCGGCCAACCCCGGTATCCCCGTGGTGACCTACGTCAACACCTCGGCCGAGGTGAAGGCCGAGAGCGACATCTGCTGCACCTCGGGCAACGCCGTCAAAGTCATCGAGTCCCTGAACGTGCCCAAGGTCATCATGATCCCGGACGAGTACCTCGCCCAGAACATCGCCCGCCAGACCGGTGTGGAGGTGATCACCTGGGCAGGCCACTGTGAGGTACACGAGCGCTTCACGGCTGCGGACATGAAGCAACTGCGCCTCGATCACCCCGACGCGGTCATCATCGCCCACCCGGAGTGCCCGCCGGAGGTGATCGACGAAGCCGACATGTCGGGCTCTACCGCGCAGATGCTGGACTTCGTGGTCACCAAGTCCCCCGCGCAGGTGGCGATGATCACCGAGTGCTCGATGAGCGACAACATCGCCGCGGAGCACCCGGAGATCGAGTTCGTCCGGGCCTGCAACATGTGTCCGCACATGAAGCGCAACAGTCTGGCCACGATCCGCCGCAGTCTGGAGACGATGACCAACGAGGTCACGATCGATCCTGTTCTGGCCGAGCGCGCAACCCTGGCCGTGACTCGGATGCTCGAGGTATGAGGGCCAGCAGGCAGCCGAGCCCCCCGGCCCCGGTCATCGTTGGTGCCGGTCTGGCCGGGCTGATGACGGCGTTGAACCTGTCACCGCAGCCATGCACGGTGCTGACCACCGGCATCCTGGGAGCTGAGGCCGCGACCGGCTGGGCCCAGGGCGGGATAGCCGCCGCGTTCGGGCCGGACGACTCCCCGGCGCTGCACGCTGCCGACACGATGGTCTCTGGTGCTGGACTCTGCGACGCGGCGGTGGTCGAGGCCATCACCGCGGCCGCCCCCGCTGCCGTGAAACAGCTGTCGGACATCGGCGCAGAGTTCGATCGCCTGCCCGACGGCACCCTGCGCTTAGGCCTGGAAGGCGCCCACAGCCGCAACCGGATCGTCCACGCCGGGGGCGACGGCAGCGGCGCCGAGATCCTGCGAGCGGTCGTAGCAGCCGTTCGCGACCTTCCCTCGGTGACGGTGCTGGAGCACACCCGTGCGCTGCGCGTGCTGGTCGATGAGCACGAGCAGCACGTCGTCGGCCTGGAGGTCGAGTCCGAGGCCGGCAGACGCGTGGTGGCCACGTCGGCTGTGGTCTTGGCCACGGGTGGATACGGAGCCTTGTGGCGGCATACGTCCAACCCGCTGGGCGCTCGTGGCCAAGGTCTGGCCATGGCCGTGCGGGCCGGGGCGGAACTGCGCGACCTCGAGATGGCTCAGTTCCACCCCACGTCCCTGGACGCCGGGTTGGACCCTATGCCGTTGGTCAGTGAGGCCGTCCGTGGCGAGGGAGCGATCCTCATCGACGCCCACGGAACGCCGTTGCCCTGTGACAACCTCGCCTCGCGCGACATCGTCTCGCGGGCGGTCTGGGCCGAGCTGACCGCCGGTGGCCGCGTGTTCCTCGATGCCCGGCAGGCTCTGGGCGACCGGTTCTCCACCGTCTTTCCCGGGATAGATCGCGCCTGCATCTCCGCCGGAGTCGATCCCGCTACCGAGCCGATTCCCGTGCACCCGGCCGCGCACTACCAGTGCGGCGGTGTCACCGTCGATGGTCGCGGCCGCACCACCCTGGCCGGGCTGTGGGCGGTCGGCGAAGTCGCCAGCACGGGCTTGCACGGAGCCAACCGGTTGGCCAGCAACTCCCTGCTCGAAGCCGTCGTGTGCGCCGGCTGGGTGGCCCGCGATGTCGGCTCCACCGCGACGCGCGAGGTCGCCGACGCTCCAGACGTGGCCACCCAACCGGCGCAGGAGAGCGAGGAGTCCCGGATGGCCTTGCGAGTCCTGCTGACGACGTCCGCGGGCGTGGTGCGCTCCGGTGAGCCGTTGGCGAGCGCCATCCACACGCTGACCGAGCGAGTGGAAGCCGTGGGCGTCGATGGCGTCAGTGACCACGAACTGATGGCCTTGCTCATCTGCCGCAGCGCTATCGCCCGTGAAGAGAGTCGGGGCGGGCACCTCCGTTCGGACTATCCGGACACCGCAGCCTCGGCGCGCCACACAACGGCCCACCTCAGCGACCTGAGCCAGCGGCAGGGTGTTCACGCATGACCCTGGCCCCGTTGCCTCGAGTGATGCTCGAGCCGCTGGCACGCTATGCGCTACAGGAAGATCTGGGCCGCGCCGGCGACGTCACCTCTGATGCGCTGATCCCCCCGAGCGAGGTGGCCACCTTTGCCCTCACCGCACGGGATGCAGGCGTCATCGCCGGTCTCGACCTCGCGCGTCTGGCGTTCCAGCTCGCCGACAGCGCGGCAACGATCGAGCTGACCGCATACCGCAGCGACGGGGACCGAGTCGGCCCGGGTGATGTGCTCGCCACGGTGTCCGGCAGCGTGCGTTCGATCCTCACCGGAGAACGGGTCGCCCTCAACTTTCTCGGACACCTGAGCGGTATCGCCACCGCCACCGCCACCATCGCCGACGCCATTGCGCACACCAGCGCGTCGGTGTGTTGCACCCGCAAGACCACCCCCGGCCTTCGGGCAGTGGAGAAGTACGCCGTGCGGGCCGGCGGCGGGGCCAACCACCGCTTCGGCCTCGACGACGCGATCCTGGTCAAGGACAACCACATCGCGATCGCTGGGAGTATCGCCACGGCTGTGAGCCGCGCCAAGGCGGCCGCCGGTCACCTGATGTCCATCGAAGTCGAGGTGGACAGTCTGGACCAGCTCGAGGAGTTGTTGCGCGATCCGGTCACTGCCGTGCTTATTGACAACTTCACCCCCGAGATGGCAGCCGAGGCGGTTCGGTTGGTCGACGGGTCGATGGTGGTCGAGGCATCCGGGCGGGTGAACGCCCAGACGGCCCCAGCCCTAGCCGACGCGGGCGTGGACATCATCTCGGCAGGCTGGATCACGCACAGCGCCGCGGTGCTCGACATCGGTCTCGACGACGCCGAACAATGAACCATGGCTCTGGTCGTGTGTGGCCAGGCGACACCGTTGGGGACGTGGCCCGGCCTGTACATGGGCTGTCACGCGATCCGGATCGATGCTGATGGGGCGGCGCTGTATTGGGATGCTGCTGAGCCGGTGACCGGGCCCGTCGATCTCGTCGGGGAGGTCGAGTTCAACAACGTCGATACGACCTGGCAGCCGACGAGGGCCACCTGGTCGGCGGTGCTGGTGGATCTCGAGGTCCTGGGCACCGACCAATAGTTTTCCCAGAGACGCCGAAGGCCAGGTCCGATGTGGACCTGGCCTTCGGTGCGGGGTTGTCCGGGTGAGCTCAGACGCCGACCTTGAAGCGGACGAACGAGGTGACCTCGACGCCGCCTTCCTTGGCGACCTGAGCCACCGACTTCTTGGAGTCCTTGGCGAACGCCTGGTCAAGCAGGACGTTCTCCTTGAAGAAGCCGTTCACCCGACCTTCGATGATCTTGGGCAGCGCCTGCTCCGGCTTGCCCTCTTCACGCGCCGTCTCCTCGGCGATGCGGCGCTCTTTGGCCACCGTGTCCTCATCGATCTCGTCCCGACTGAGCACGGTGGGGCTAAATGCCGCCACGTGCATCGCGATGTCACGAGCCAAGCCATCCTCGCCGCCCTGGCTCGCTACCAGCACGCCGATCTGCGCGGGCAGATCAGGGCTGGTCTTGTGCAGATACGACACGACGGAGCCACCGTCCGGGGCACCAAGTCGGGCCACCCGACGCACCTCGATTTTTTCGCCGATGGTCGCGTTTGCCTCGTCCAGCACTGCTTGCACGCTGCGGCCACCCATGTCCGAGGACAGCAGCTCTTCGGACGTGGTGGCTTCCGTGGCAACGGCCTGGGCCATTACCTGGTCGGCCAGGGCGCTGAACTTCTCGCCTTTGGCCACGAAGTCCGTCTCACAGTTGATTTCGACCAGCGTGCCGACGCCGTTGCTGACGTCCACCCGAACCAGCCCGTTGGACGCCGAGCGGCCTTCGCGCTTGGTGACCCCCTTCAGGCCCTTGACACGCAGGACCTCGGTGGCCTTGGCGTTGTCGCCATCGGCCTCGTCCAACGCCTTCTTGACGTCCATCATGCCGGCGCCGGTCTGCTCGCGCAGCGCCTTGATGTCTGCGGCGGTGTAGTTCGCCATCGTTGAGCTCGTCTCCTTTTGCTGTGCAGGAATCAATCAGGAAGTGGAAACTTCGGGGGCAGCTTCCGCTGCTGGCGCCTCGTCAGCGGTGGGCGCTGCGTCGGCGGGGGCCGTTTCGTCTGCCGCGTCGACGACGGGCGCTTCGTCTGCTGTTTGGGTGTCCCCGGCCTCGACGGCGGCGACCTCTTCAACTGCCTCAGCCTCGACCGGTGCCTCGGTGGGCTCAGTCACGGCGCTTTCGGTGGCAGCGGTCTCGGCTTCCGCCGAAGTCTGCTCGCCTTCGCTACCGGCCAACAGCTCGCGCTCCCACTCCGCCATCGGCTCGTTGGCCTCTTCACCCTGGTCGGAGCCGCCACCAGAGCGAGCCATCAGTCCAGCGGCAACGGCTTCAGCGACCACCTTGGTCAACAACGTGACCGAACGGATGGCGTCGTCGTTGCCGGGGATCTTGTAGTCGACCTCGTCCGGGTCACAGTTGGTGTCCAGAATCGCGATGACCGGGACGCCCAACTTGCGGGCCTCGGTCACGGCGAGGTGCTCTTTCTTGGTGTCAACGACCCAGACCGCGGACGGAACCTTGCCCATGTCGCGGATGCCGCCGAGGGTGCGGTCCAGCTTGTCCTTCTCGCGGCGCATCATCAGCAGTTCCTTCTTCGTGCGGCCCGACGCGGCCACATCGTCGAAGTCGACCTCTTCGAGCTCCTTCAAGCGGGTCAGCCGCTTGGAGATCGTCTGGAAGTTGGTGAGCATCCCGCCGAGCCAGCGGTAGTTGACGTACGGCATGCCGACCCGGGTCGCCTGCTCCGCAATCGACTCCTGCGCCTGCTTCTTGGTGCCGACGAACAGGATCGTTCCGCCGTGCGCGACCGTTTCCTTGACGAAGTCGTACGCCTCGTTGAGGTAGGTCAGCGACTGCTGTAGGTCGATGATGTAGATGCCGTTGCGCTCGGTCATGATGAAGCGCTTCATCTTGGGGTTCCAACGACGGGTCTGGTGCCCGAAGTGGACGCCGCTCTCCAGGAGCTGGCGCATGGTGACGACGGCCATGCCGTGGTCTCGCTTTCTGTTGTGTGCAGTTGGACCTGGCACGAACGACCACCTCCGCCTTCTCCTGATCTCAGGAGAAGGACTGCGAAGGTGCGCCCCGGCACCTCGATGCCGGTATGTTCGCGCGCGAATTCGCCTGACGCAGGGGTCAGGCGTGCTCACAGCGTACTGCCGCGGGCGCCGCGATCGAAATCAGGCGGGCAGCTGCGTCTACGGTGGTGACCATGACCTCGCCATTGGTGACCAGGATGGGCGGGTTCGGCACCTCGATCTTCACTGAGATGAGTGCGCTGGCCCGCCAGCATGATGCCATCAATCTGGGGCAGGGCTTCCCAGACAGTGACACCCCGGATGAACTGAAACAGGTGGCCGTACGAGCCATTCAGGACGGGCAGAACCAGTACCCCCCTGCTCGAGGTATGCCGATTCTTCGGGAGGCGATCGCCGCCCACCAGGAACGCTTCTACGGCCTGGAGGTTCATCCCGAAAACGAGGTACTGGTCACGGTGGGAGCCACCGAAGCCCTCGCCGCGTGCGTGCTGGCCTTGGTCGAGCGCGGAGACGAAGTGCTCACCTTCGAGCCGACGTACGACGCGTATCCGGCGGCCATCGCGTTAGCCGGAGGTGTCCATCGCCCCGTCCGGTTGAACCTCGCGGATAACAGCTTCGATCCTGCCGAACTCGCCAGGAGCGTTGGCCCGCGAGCGCGGATGATCGTGCTCAACAACCCGCACAATCCGAGCGGCACGGTATTCACGGTCTCCGAGCTGGAGCAGATTGCTGCCCTGGCCCGCGAACGAGACCTCATCGTAGTGAGCGACGAAGTGTACGAACACCTCGTTTTTGACGGAGCCAGGCACATCCCGATGGCCTCGCTGCCGGGGATGGCGCAGCGCACCCTAACCATTTCTTCTGGTGGTAAGACCTTCTCGGCGACGGGTTGGAAGGTGGGCTGGGTGCACGGCCCACCCGAGCTGATCTCTGCCGTTGCGACGGTGAAGCAGTTCGTGACCTTCACCGGTGCCGCCGCCTTTCAGCCGGCGATCGCGCACGGCCTCGGTCTGCCGGACGCGTTCTTCGACGCGTTGCGCGCGAGTATGCAGCGGCGGCGTGACCTGTTGGTCGCCGGTCTAGGCGACATCGGTGTGGCGGTCCGTCCGACGCAGGGTTCCTACTTCGTCATCGGCGATGTCTCCACCTTGGGCGTCACGGACGCCGAGACGTGGTGTCGGGAGTTGCCGAAGGCCGTGGGCGTCGCGGCGGTCCCGGTAGCCGCCTTCTGCCTCCATCCCGACGGCGCCCGCACCCTGGTTCGCTTCGCGTTCTGCAAGAGTGAAGCGAGTCTGCGCGAAGGCATCGTCCGGCTAAGGGCCTTGGCGAGATGACGGCCGGCCCGGGGATCATCGGCGATGAGGTGCGGTCGGCGTTCGAGCGCTATCTCCGGGTGGAGCGAGGGCGGTCCGCCCACACCGTCCGCGGATATCTCGGCGACCTCGCGGCTCTGGAGCGCAACCTGACAGCATCCGGCGTCACCCAGTTGCCAGCGGTGCAGTTGGATCACTTGCGCTCGTTCCTCGCAGCACAATCGAAGACAGGGTTGGCCCGCTCAACGATCGCTCGGCGCGCCGCATCGGTGAAGACATTCTTGCGCTGGGCGCACAGCAGCGGATACATCGACCTCGACCCCTCTGCCCGGCTGAAGGCTCCCGGAAAGGACGGGCACCTTCCGGCCGTCCTGCAGATGGGTCAAGCCGCCGCCTTGATGGACCTGGTGGGGGTGGCCAGCGACGACAACGATCCGATTCGGATACGCGACCGTGCGATGGTCGAGCTGCTCTATGCCACCGGCATGCGTGTCGGGGAGCTGTGTGGCCTGGACGTGGACGATGTGGACACCCCTGGCCTGCAGGCCCGGGTGCTGGGCAAAGGGGGCAAGGAGCGGATGGTGGTCTTCGGAGCGCCCGCCGGTCGGGCCATGGACAGCTACCAGAGCCTGGCTCGCCCGGCATTGGTCAACGCGACCAGCGGCCCGGCGGTCTTCCTCGGGCGGCGCGGACGACGCGTGGACCAGCGACAGGTTCGGTCCGTGGTTCATGAGCTGCTCGCCCACCTACCCGACACTCCCGACCTGGGTCCCCACGGGTTGCGTCACAGCGCGGCAACCCATCTGCTCGATGGCGGCGCCGACATCCGCACCGTGCAAGAAATCTTGGGACACGCGAGCCTGGCGACTACGCAGATCTACACACACGTGTCCACCGCTCGCCTGCGATCGGCCTACGAGCAGGCGCACCCCCGAGCCTGACCAATCAGGCCCCCCGTGCACGCTAACGGCCAGGCAGCAGGGAGACCTCCCAGCGCTGCAGCAACAGCATCGGATCGATGTAGTTCTTCGCGATCCTTGCCCCGAGATGCAGGCAGCTCAGCGGCCAACAGTGGCTACCCTGTGAGCCCAACGTGCCGATCCGTTCACCGCGGCGGACGGTGCTGCCGCGTCCGGGCGCATCGCTGACCGGCTGGTAGGTACTCAGGAGGCCGTTCGGGTGGTGCACCGAGACGATGCCGACGCCGTTGATGGCACCGCGATACGAGACCACGCCGTCGGCCACTGAGGTGACGTTCGATCCTTCGAAACCGGCAAGATCCACGCCACGGTGACCTGGCAACCAGGGCTTGCTCGGCCCGTCAAAGAGGCGAAGGGCCACCTCGGGACCCGGCAGAGGCCAACCCCACTGGGCGTTGTTGGGCGTGGCCCTGAGCGGTGGGCGCGGACTCATCGACTCGGCCATCCTCGAAAGCGCGCCGAGCGACTCGGCCACGACCTGCGCGACGTCGCCTTCCCCGGAGTCAGCGACGACGTGCTGATCGACGTCGGCCGTTGCGCTTGATCCGGCCGCCACCATCACACCCACGAGCATCACGAACAGGAGGCTTCGGCCCGACCCGACACCGGCAGCGACAAGCGCTCGCCACCCACCCGAGTCGGGGGCGTAGTGAGCCCGATGCCCCGTCACCGCGTGCACCCCGTCACGGCGTGCACCGGGTCCACCCGCGGTGGGTGCGCTTGGCCAGGTCGGCCGCTTCCAGCTGGCCCAAGGCGCCCACGACATCAATGACCCCCAGCCCCGCTGCGCTCGTCAGCGCCTCCACCGTGATGGAGCGTCGACTGGGAAGGCTTTGCCAGACCCGGAAGACATCCTCGTCCAGACCGTCACTGGGTCGACGCTCCCCGTGCTTGGGCTCGGCCAGGTCTGCGCCGATCCGGCCGAACAGCTCGGCAACCTCGGCCGCGTCGGTGACCAGGACGGCTCGCCCCTTCCTGATCTCTTCGTGGCAGCCTGCCGAGACCATCGACGTCACCGGCCCGGGAACGGCCGCCACGGGCCGGTCCACGTCGATCGCCGCGGTCACGGTGCTCCGAGCACCGGAGCGCAGCCCTGCTTCGACCAGCACCGTGCCCACCGACAGTGCGGCGATCAGCCTGTTCCGAGCCAAGAACCGACTGCGCGTCGGTGCCGAACCGGGGGGAACCTCGCTGACGACGGCGCCGACCTCGGCGATTCGCGCGATCAGCGAGGCATGAGCGGCCGGATAGGGGCGCTCCACTCCCCCGGCCAACACCGCCACGGTGACGCCGTCGCTGGCCAGGGTCCCTCGGTGGGCGGCGGCATCAATCCCGAAGGCTGCCCCGGAGACCACCATGAAGTCTCGGGCCGCGAGGCCCGAGGCCAGCTCGGCAGCCACGTATTCCCCGTAGGACGTGCTTGCTCGAGCACCCACGATCGCGGCACTACGTTGCGTCACGGACGCGAGGCAGACCCCCGAACCTCTCACCCACAGGCACCACGGCGGATTCTCGAGGTCATTGACGCCACAAGGCCACTGCGCGTCGTCCGGAAAGAGGACCACCGCTCCGACCCGTTCGGTGATCTCGAGGTCGCGTTCGGTGCTCAAGTCCCGGAGCCGAGCCGCGAACCGCTCGGCATTAGCCCGGGGCAGCCCCGAGACACCGGCTCTGGCTCGCTCCAGTGCTTCGAGGAAACCACCATCGGCGATCATCGCTCTCGCGGTCTTATCGTCGGGCTCGGCTATCCGAGCCCAGGCCATCCGCGCATGGTGCTCTTCGGTGAGCGTCCTCATCTCGCTCATGCCGCCATCCCCGCCGGCGCGCGCAAGGTCAAGGCGAACGCTGTGTCGGCCCTGGTGGGTCGCTCGCGACCTGCCAGATCGGCGACGGTCCACGCCACGCGAAGGCAGCGGTCATAGCCACGCAACGTCAGGGCACCCACGTCCATGGAGCGATCGAGGTCTCGGGTGACCGTCCGGGGCAACCGAAGTGGCCCGTCGCGCAGATATGCGCCCGAGACCTGGGCGTTGACCTGCCATGAGGTGGCGCCGAGTCGTTCCCGTTGCCGAGTGCGGGCCTCCGCGACCCGTTGCGCCACCGGTGCGCTGCTCTCCGCCCCGGGTTGGCCCAGGTCGCCACGACTGATGGGCAACATCACCAGGCGCAGGTCGATGCGGTCGAGCAGCGGACCGGAGATCTTGCCGAAGTAGCTGCGCCGAGCTGCCGGCGTGCACCGGCAGGAGAGTCCCTTACCGAAGCCTTGACCGCACGGGCACGGGTTGGCCGCCATCACCAGCTGGAATCGAGCCGGCAAGCGGACGTGTCGCTCGGCCCGAGCGATCACCACTTCGCCCGACTCCAAGGGTTGACGCAAGCCGTCGAGCACGTCTCGGCGAAACTCCGGCGACTCGTCCAAGAACAGGACGCCGCGATGCGCGCGGGAGACAGCGCCGGGTCGGACCCGACCGCTGCCCCCGCCGATCACCGAGGCCATGGACGCGCCGTGGTGCGGGCCGACGAAGGGGGCGGCGGTGATCAACGACCCATCGGTGGGCAGCTCCCCCAGGACCGAGTGAATTCCGGTGACTTCCAGCGCCTCCGCGGGCAGCAACGGGGGCAGCAGGGAGGGCAACCGTTCAGCGAGCATGGTTTTCCCCGCACCCGGCGGCCCGAGCAAGAGCATGTGGTGGCGGCCCGCGGCGGCAACCTCCAGCGCCACCCGAGCTTCGGCCTGGCCCACGACTTCACTCAGATCAGGTTGGGCCACCGGCCGCGGTTGGCTGGACTCGGGCACGAGGTCAACCGGCGTCCGTCCGGCAGCGAGTGCTCGATACAGCTCCGCTACGTCCACCAGGTCTCGCACGGCGTGCACACGGACGCCGGGCACCAGGTCGGCCTCCCGGGCGCTGGACAACGGCACGACCACGTCGCGAACTCCGGCCGCGGCCGCCGCTATCGTCATCGGCAGGACTCCGGGCACCGCTCGGATCGAGCCGTCCAAGCCCAACTCCCCGATATGGGCCACCGGGGCGATCACCGCGATCGGCAGGGTTCCGTCCGCAGCCAGCAGCGCCACGGTGATCGCCAGGTCGAAGCCACTACCCACCTTCGGGAGTCCCGCCGGTGAGAGGTTGATCGTCCAGCGGCGCATCGACAAGCTGACCCCGGCGTTGCTGGTGGCCGCCCTGATCCGATCCGGGGCCTGCGCGCAGGCAGCATCAGGCAAGCCGCTGATGACGAAAGCCGGCAGTCCCTGGTTGCCGTAAGCCTCCACCGCGACCAGATGACCGTGCACCCCGGTCAACGCCACCCCAATCGTGGCAGCGAATCCCATTAGGAGACTCCCTGCAGGTGCTCGACGTGTGCACCCTGGTCGTCCATCGTGAGCGCCAGCACGTCGATGCGCACCAGGGGGGCGTGGTGGACATGCGCGTTCATCCAGCGCCCGGCCAACTGCCGTAGCCGCGCCGCCTTCGCCCTGGTGACGGCTTCGGCCGGCGACCCGAACCGAGCTGAGCGTCGGGTCTTCACCTCGTAGAAGACCAGCGTTTCCCCGTCGATCCCGATGATGTCGATTTCCCCCAGATTGCAACGCCAATTGCGTTCGACGATCTGGACGCCGCGCGCTGACAAATGATCCACGGCTATTTGTTCGCCGTGGTCCCCGATCGCACGTGCCGTTCGATGCGGCATACCGCTGCGGGCCATGGTGACCACCTCCGCAGCCCACTCTGGCCGTGCAACCGGAGTCCTACGTTCGTGGTCGGCGCATCTGTGGAGCGAGAACCGGGTTCACACAGGTGTGGAGGAAGGGCTTCAATGCCGTCGGTGGATGCCGCCGAGGCTCAGTCGCTGAAGCCGGACTTGGGAATCTCCAGATCGGCTTGGGCGAGCTCTTCGACGTTGACATCTTTGAAGGTGATCACGCGCACCTTCTTCACGAATCGGGCCGGGCGATAGACGTCCCACACCCAGGCGTCGGCCATCGTGACTTCGAACCAGGTCTCCCCCTGACCCGTTTTGACCTGCACATCGACCTGATTGGCCAGGTAGAAACGTCGCTCGGTCTCCACGACGTGCGTGAAGAGTCCGACGACGTCTCGGTATTCGCGGTAGAGCGATAGCTCCATGTCGGTTTCGTACCGTTCCAGGTCCTCAGCACTCACTTGGGGCCCACCTCCTGCGTTGCCTGCGTCAGATTCCAACTTCGCCGATGATGATCACACGTGCCGTGTTCCCGCAATGCCGCTAGGTGCTCGGGGGCGGCGTACCCCTTGTTCACGTTCCAGCGGTAGCAGGGGTGCGACTCGTGCAGGTCCACCATCAGCCTGTCCCGGTTGACCTTGGCCAAGACGCTCGCCGCCGCAACGGAGGAACAGCGCATATCCGCTTTGACCATCGTGCGCACCGGAGCCTGAGCGGGCACCGGCGATGCGTGCCGCCCCGCCGGCTCGGCAAAGGCCAGCAGTCCGACCCGATCAGGTCGCGTCAACCAGTCGTGGTTGCCGTCCAACAGAATGAGGTCGGGCACGACGCCGCAGGCGGCCAGGGCCCGCTCCCCGGCAAGGCGCAGCCCGGTCATGATGCCCCATGTGTCGATCTCTGCCGGACTGGCGTGGCCGACACCCCAGCTGACCGCCCAGCGTTGAATCTTCGGGACCATCGTCGTGCGGGCCGCAGGCGTGAGGAGTTTGGAATCCTTGACTCCGGCTGGAGCGGAACGCGAGGTCAGGTCGAGCGCGACCACGCCGACACTGACCGGTCCAGCCAGGGCCCCGCGACCGACCTCGTCCATCCCGACCACCATGGGGTACCCGTCGCGCTGCAGCTGACGCTCGGTCCGCAGAGACGGACGCCGCCCCGCGACCGGCCTGCACGATGACACGGTCATCGACTCATCGTCCGCCCTGGTCTGGCCCCTCATTGACATCACTGAGGGCGTTGACATCACTGAGGGTCTGTGGGTTCTGGAACCAATCGAAGCGGTTCAGCGGCCAGACCAGCGCCATGGCTTGCCCCACCACGCTATCGGTGGGGACAGAGCCAGTCGCTCCGGTGCCGTCGTCGTGCACCCGAGAGTCGCCAGAAATGGACCGGTGGTCCCCCATCAGCCACAGTCGATCGGGTGGAACGGTGATGTCGAACGGCTGCAGACTCGGTTGGTCGCCGGCAAAGAGGTAGTCCTCGTCCAAAGCCTGATCGTTGACGGTGATCCGGTCTTGACTGTCGCAGCACACGACGTGATCACCCCCTACGCCGATCACCCGCTTGATCAGGTGGTTTCCTTGCCCGGTCGGAGCCAGTCCCACGAACTCCAGGCCCCGCACGGCGGCATTGAGCACCGGTCCACGGTCCGTGCGAGCCACCGGCGGCAGCCAGTCGGCTGGGTCCTCGAAGACCACGATGTCGCCACGATCGATCGCCATCGGACCGGCTTGGATCTTGCTGACGACAACTCGGTCCCCGTAGATGAGCGTGGTCTCCATGGACCCCGAAGGAATCCAAAAGGCCTGGACCAGGAACGTCTTGATCAGGAACGAGATCACCAGTGCGATGGCTGCGACCGAGACGATCTCCTTGACGAACGCCCAGAGCTTGTTGGACGGGCGGGGGGCAGGCTCAACGGTCGATCCCCCCCGGGCAGCGCCACCCTGCTCGGGCCGCGCTGCCTCGCGCCCGACCGGGCTGGGCTGATCCTCGCTCACACGTATGCCCTCCGAAGACAGGCGACTAGCGCTTCTCGCGGATGCGCGCGGCCTTACCTCGCAGATTACGCAAGTAGTAGAGCTTGGCGCGCCGGACGTCGCCGCGGCTGACCAGCTCGACCTTCTCGATGTTCGGGGAGTGGACCGGGAAGGTGCGCTCGACCCCCACCCCGAAGCTGACCTTACGCACCGTGTAGGTCTCGCCGATTCCCCCACCGTGACGGCGGATGACGATCCCTTGGAAGATCTGAACGCGCGAGCGGGTGCCCTCAATCACCTTGACGTGCACCTTCACGGTGTCACCGCCACGGAAGTCCGGGATGTCATCGCGCAGGCTGGCGGCGTCTACGTTGTCGAGCTGATGCATGATCTGGTTCGCTTCCTCGTCAGTGCCACAGGTCACCCACGACTATCAGGCCAACCGGTATGCCGGCTGGTGGTCTGTCGAATGTGTGGGTGTCTCGTCGGTGTGTCGCGCTCGCCCCCTGTGGCAGGGGCACGACGGTTGGTCCGACGTGGACACCGTCGATGATTCTCGCACACTGATCCGGCGGAGCCGAATGCTCGGCCACCGGGGCTGTTAGCGGCGGGCCTTGTGCAATTCGACAGTCGGCACACCTTCGTAGCTCGATCGTGCTCCTGTCTCGTAGCCAGCACGCCGATACATCCGCAGGTTGGCTACGGACTTGCCGCCAGTGAACATGATGAAGCCCTCAACATCTTCGGGCGCCGCCCGTTCAGCACATTCCAGCAGCGCTCTGCCCAGGCCGCGGCCCTGGAGGTCCGGCGCGACCATCAGTCGTCCGATATCCCACATTGCTCCAGCGCGGCGGGCTCGGACCGACCCGATCAGCCGTCCGTTGCTGCGCAACACCCACGTGTGCCACTGAGTGAGCCAGCTACGAACATCGTCCAGGTCTTCGTTCAGTGCCGGGATGGAAAAGCTGTCGTGGTCCCGGGCCTCGGTCAACCAACACGCGCGGGCCAAGGTGAGGATCTCACCCGCGTCCGAGGGCACCGCTGCCGCGATCTCGACGTCAGCTCCCGCCAACCCCGACTCCGGAACGGTCACGGCCGCGCTGGCTGAGAGCAGGTCGGGACGCCGGGCAACCGTTCGTTGCGTGCGCTGTCGGTCCCGCCAGGCCTGGATCGCCTGATGGTCCCCGGACAACAGCACCGAGGGCACCTCACGTCCCCGCCAGCGCTGCGGCTTGGTGTACACGGGGTATTCCAGCAACCCTCCGGTGTGGGACTCCTCAGCGAGCGACTCGACGTTGCCGATGACCCCTGGAACCAAGCGCGCGATGGCCTCGATCATGGCCAAGGCCGCGACTTCGCCCCCGTTGAGCACGTAGTCCCCGAGCGAAATGACCGAGACGGGCATGACCGTGTGTGCCTGCTCGATGACCCGCTCATCGATCCCCTCGTAACGGCCGCACGCGAACGCCAACCAGGGTTCGGCGGCCAGCTGCGCGGCCATGTCCTGGGTGAGCACGGCGCCGGTCGGCCCGGGCACGATGAGGTGCGGCAGCGACCCCTGATCGTCGTCACCGGATTCGGCGAGCCAGTCCAGGGCTGCGCCCCAGGGTTCTGGACGCATCACCATGCCCGCGCCCCCACCGTAGGGTGTGTCGTCCACGGTGCGGTGACGATCGTGGGTCCAGTTCCGCAGATCGTGCACGCGCACGTCGAGGGTGCCGTCGTGACGGGCGCGACCGATCAGCGAAAGGTCGAGGGGGGTCAGATAGTCCGGGAAAATGCTGAAGACGTCGATCCGCACGTCAGCCGTCCACGTCCAACAATCCGGCCGGGGGGTCGATGACGATCTCACGCCGACCGGTGTCGACGGTTGGGACGAGCTGCTCCACGAAGGGCACGAGCACACTGCCGGAGCCGCTCAGGGAGATCTCCAACAGGTCCTGGACCGCGCGGGTATGCAGTGCGCTGACTTCCCCGACGATCTCACCGGACACGAGGCGCACGGTCATCCCGACCAGTTCATCCTCGTAGTATCCCTGCGCATCGCCATCCGGTTCTTCGACATCAACCGAACTGGAGTCCGAACTGGGCGGCCCCGGTGCATCCAGGGTGAGAAACAGGCGGGTGTCCCGCAGCCCCTCGGCGTGGTCTCGGTCGTTGACCCCCTCGAACCCCAACAGGTAACGACCTTGATGCACGCGCACCGAACGGATCGTCAAGGGCCCACGCTCGGCCGGCTCCACCACGAAGTCAGCCCCCACGACGAAACGCTGGTCGGGCGTGTCCGTGTGGACCTGCACGCTGACTTCACCCCGCAAGCCATGGGGCCTGCCAATCCGGGCGACCAACAGCGCGTCGCGGTCCTGCCCTGCCATCACGTCAGCCAGCGAATCAGCGTTGCCGGTCGGTGTCCACGATGTCGACCCGCACTTTGTGACCATCGCTCAACGCCGCCATGACCGTGCGCAGCGCGCTGGCGGTGCGCCCACGGCGGCCGATCACTCGGCCCAAGTCCTCGGGATGCACCTTCACTTCGAGCACGTCGCCGTGACGGCCGCCCTTGTGGCGCACCACCACGTCACCGTCGTGATCAACAATGCCCTTGACCAGGTGCTCCAGCGCTTCTTCCAGCATGCTCAGGCCTCGACCGGCTTGGCCTCGCCTGAGTCGGCAGTTGCATCAGCGGACGGCGCTGCGGAGTCGTCAGCAGTCGGGTCGGCGGCCGGGGCGTCGTCGCTCTGCTGCGACGTCTTGGCGGCCTTCTCGGTTTTCGCAGTCTCATCCGAGTCGGACTTCTTGGCCTTGCGGGTCGGACCGCTGGACTTGGCGTCGGCGCCGTCCGCCGCAGCAAGGGCCGCTTCGTAGAGGGCCTTCTTGTCCGGACGTGGCGGCGCGGTCCGCAGCGTCCCCGCGGTGTCACCCTCGCCGGTGAACTTCGCCCAGTCACCAGTCACCTTCAGCAGGGCCTGGACTTGCTCCGTCGGCTGAGCGCCCACCGATAGCCAGTGCTGCGCACGCTCGGAGTCGATGTCGATCAGCGACGGCTCCTGCGTCGGGTGGTACTTACCGATCTCCTCAATGGCACGGCCGTCGCGCTTGGCGCGGGCGTCCATCACGACGACACGGTAGAAGGCAGCGCGGATCTTGCCCATGCGCTTCAGGCGAATCTTGACAGCCACGTGGTGGTGTCTCCTCATTCTTGTCTGGGTGAGTGGCGCAACCACGTGGGGAAACACGCGCGGATGAGACCACTGCGAAGTGGACACGTCGGACAACGGAGAGAGGGCCGTGCCCGATGAGTACGCACACATCATGCCAGATCCTCACCGTGGAACCGAAACGGTCGTCTCAGGGTGGCGCGCGTGACCTAGCCCGATGGGGATGGGGGCATCAGGCGTCCCCGGAGGATGACCGCAGCGGGACAGGTCAACGCCCGGACGTCCAACCGGGGGTCGTGCGCGTACACGACCAGGTCCGCCGACTCCCCCTCGACGATCCCTGCGCGGCCCAGCCATCGGCGCGCCGCCCAGCTCGCGGCATCGATCGCTTCGAGGGCGCTGAACCCCGCCGAGGTCAACGCCTCCACTTCGCGCGCAGCCAGACCGTGCGGCAACTGACCGCCTGCGTCGGTGCCGACGAAGATCGGCACGCCCGCATCGCGAGCCTTGCCGACCGTGTCGAACCGGCGGTCGTACAGATCGCGCATGTGGGCGGCATACCCGGGGAACTTGGCCTGTCCGGCATCGGCGAATGCCGGGAAGTTGGCGATGTTGACCAGCGTGGGCACGATGGCGATCTGCTGCTCCGCGAACCGGGCGATGGTGTCGTCGGTGAGGCCCGTGGCGTGCTCGATGCAGTCTGTGCCAGCCTGCGCGAAGTCACTCAGCACCTGCTCGCCAAAGCAGTGTGCAGTCACCCGAGCTCCCTCTTCGTGGGCGGCCGCGATCGCACGAGTGAGCACGTCGACCGGCCAGCATGGCGTCAGGTCGCCGGCATCCCGGTCGATCCAGTCCCCGACCAGCTTCACCCAACCGTCACCGCGGCGAGCCTCCTGACGGACGTAGGCGACCAGCTCGTCGGGCTCGATCTCGTGAGCATAGTTGCGCAGGTAACGTCTGGTTCGAGCGATGTGCCGACCCGCCCGGATCAGCGCGGGAAGATCCTCCCGCTCCTGAATCCACCGCGTGTCAGCGGGGCTTCCGGCGTCGCGCATCAACAGCACTCCCGCCTCCCGTTCGGTCACCGCGTGCTCCAGAGCCCGTTCGTCGCTCACCGCACCCTGGGACTCCAGCCCCACGTGGCAATGGGCGTCGACCAGGCCGGGCAGCGCCCAGCCCCGGATCGTCTCCACCTGCCCGGACGACGGGGCGGTGAAGCTGACCCGGCCATCGATCACCCACACCTCCGCGCGGGACTCCTGGGGCCCGATGAGAATTTCACCCCGGACGTGCAGCACTGATGACCTCACTGACCCAACCTCCTTGCTCGCACCGTTCCCGCAGGATATCTACCCCGGTACGGTGACGGAATGCGCTACGACTCGGTGGTTGTCGGTGCCGGACACAACGGGTTGACCTGTGCGGCCTACCTGGCTCGGGCCGGGCGCTCGGTCCTGGTCTTGGAGCGCTCGGACGTCATCGGTGGGGCCGCACGCTCCGCCCGGCTCTTTCCCGAGTTCGGCGCACGATTGTCGGCATACTCCTATTTGGTGTCGCTGATGCCCCAGCAGATCATCGACGAGCTCGCGCTGGACCTGCAGCTCTATCGCCGACGCATTTCCTCGTACACCCCGACCGGGGACACCGGCATTCTGATCGACAACACAGATCCCGACCGGGTCGCCCGGGATCTCGGCGCGGACGCCGCGGCGTGGGACGATTTCTACGGCATGACCAGCGCGGTCGCCGAACGCCTCTTTCCCACGATGTTGGAGCCCCTTCGCTCGGCCAGCGACGTCCGCGCCATGCTCGGCCCACGCGCCTGGGATGACCTGTTCGCTGAGCCGATCGGCACAACCTTGGAGCAACGCTTCCGCAGCGACACGGTGCGCGGCATTGCGCTGACGGACGGCCTGATCGGCACGTTCGCCGAAGCATCCAGCCTCGATCTGCTGGCTAACCGTTGCCTGCTGTATCACGTCATAGGTCGGGGCACCGGTGACTGGGACGTCCCGGTGGGCGGCATGGGCCGGGTCACTGACGCGCTGCACTACGCCGCGGTTCAGGCGGGTGCGCAGGTGCGGCTCGCCTCCGAGGTGAGCGCGATAGAGACCGATGGCGAGCTGGCCAGAGTCCGACTGGTCGATGGCTTGATCGTCGAATGCGACTCGGTGTTCGTCAACGCCGCGCCGCCGGTGCTAGACCGGTTGCGTGGCCGAGGCGCCAGTTCGCCGCTGCCAGAGGGTTCGCAGCTGAAGATCAACGTGCTGGTGTCGCGGCTACCGCGGCTGAAAGACGCGAGCCTCAGCCCTGAGCAGGCGTTCGCCGGGACCTTTCACATCAATGAGGGGTATGCCGCCCTGCAGACGGCCTTCGACCAGGCCTCACGGGGGAGGATGCCGGCGATGCCCCCGTGTGAGGTCTACTGCCATTCGCTGTCCGATTCCTCGATCATGGACGCCGATCTCGCCGACGCAGGAGCCCACACGCTGACGCTGTTCGGCCTGCACATGCCTGCGCGGCTCTTCCGCGAGGATCCGGACGGTGCCCGAGATCAGGCCATGCACACCACGTTGGCCTCGATCAACAGCGTGTTGGCCGAGCCGATCCAGGACTGCCTGCTCGACCCCAGCACCATAGACGTGCGGACTCCGCTGGACATCGAAGCCTCAGTCGGTATGCCCGGTGGTCACATCTTTCACGGTGATCTGCAGTGGCCGTTCGCCGAGTCCGCAGAAGAGGTGGGCACCTGGGGCGTGGAGACGGCAGACCCGAATATCTTCATCTGCGGATCCGGTGCGCGCCGCGGCGGTGGCGTCAGCGGCATTCCCGGTCGCAACGCCGTCGCTGCGTACCTGGGCGAAGACGCGCTCGACCGGTGACGAAGAGCTACGAGCCACCCTGCTTCAGAAACTTCTCGAACCCCTTCGGCAACTCCAAGTTCGACAGGTCTTGCTCCTCGGGCTGGGTCCCGCCCATGCCGAAGGCCGAGCCCATAGCGCTCTCGCGGGCCGCATCCTGCTTCTGAGCGGCCGCCTTCTCCTCCGCCGCTCGCTTGGCCGGGTTGCCGCTCTTGGACTTCTTCCGCTGCGGCTGCTGCTGCTTGCCCTTGCCCTTGCCGCTCCCCATGCCGGGCATCCCGGGCATCCCCGGCATGCCGCCACCTTTGCGCATCTGGCGCATCATCTTCTGAGCGTCTCCGAAACGCTCGATCAGCTGGTTGACCTCGGAGACCGAGACTCCGGACCCCTTCGCGATCCGGGCGCGTCGCGATCCGTTGATGATCTTGGGGTGGTCACGCTCGGCTGGGGTCATCGAGCGCACCATCGCCTCGACCCGGTCGAACTCGCGCTCGTCCAAGGAGTCGAGCTGCGCTCGCATCTGCGCCATACCCGGCATCATGCCCAGCATCTGCTTCAGTGAGCCCATCTTCTTGATCGCAGCCATCTGCTCCAGGAAGTCACCGAAGGTGAAGTCCTCATCAGCCAAGAACTTGCGCGTCATCTCGCGTGACTGAGCCGCGTCGAAGGCCTTCTCGGCCTGTTCGATCAGGGTCAGCACGTCACCCATATCCAGGATGCGGCTGGCCATCCGGTCGGGGTGGAACAGCTCGAACTCGGTCGTGCCCTCGCCGGTGGAGGCGAACAGGATCGGCTGACCGGTCACGGTGGCGACCGACAACGCCGCCCCACCCCGCGCATCGCCATCCAGCTTCGTCAACACCGAGCCGGTGATCCCGACCCCATCGGCGAAGGCTTTCGCCGTGTCCACCGCAGCTTGACCGATCATCGCGTCGATGACGAACAGCACCTCATCTGCGGCTGTCTCGACCCTGATGTCGTGCGCCTGGCGCATGAGATCGACGTCGACCGCCAACCGGCCCGCCGTGTCGATGATGACGACATCGTGTCCTTTGGCTTTGGCCTGGGCGACACCGTCCACGGCGACGTCGACCGGGTCCCCGAAGGAGCGCGTGCCCTCACCGGACTCCAGCGCCGCGTCGTGCCCGAAAACGTTCCCGCGTTCAGGCGCGAACACCGAGACTCCCGCTCGTTCCCCGACGATCTGCAGCTGGTTGACGGCGTTCGGTCGCTGGAGGTCCGCTGCTACCAACAGCGGCGCGTGACCCTGCTCCTGCAGCCAGTGACCCAGCTTGCCGGCCAGCGTGGTCTTACCCGATCCCTGCAACCCAGCCAACATGATGACGGTCGGGGGATTCTTAGCCAGGTGAAGCCGGCGGGTGTCACCGCCGAGGATGCTGACGAGCTCTTCGTTCACGATCTTCACGACTTGCTGCGCCGGGTTGAGCGCTCGGGACACCTCGGTGCTCAACGCGCGCTCGCGGATAGCGCCGGTGAACTGTTTGACCACCGGAAGCGCGACATCGGCGTCGAGCAGGGCCATGCGGATGTCGCGCACGGTGGCGTTGACATCGGACTCCGACAGCGACCCCTTCCGCTTCAGGTTGCGAAAGGTCAGTGTCAGACGGTCGGAAAGGCTATTGAACACGTGCCTAGGCTAACGGCTGGGTCAGCCGACGATGGCCTCGACGAAGGCTTCAGCGTCGAACGGAGCCAAATCGTCTGGACCCTCGCCCAGGCCGATGAGCTTCACCGGCACGCCAAGCTTGCGTTGCACGTTGACGACGATCCCCCCCTTGGCCGTCCCATCGAGTTTGGTCAGGACGACCCCGGTGACGTTGACCGCTTCGGCGAAGACCTCGGCCTGACGCAGGCCGTTCTGCCCCGTGGTGGCGTCCAAGACCAACAGCACCTCATCGATCGGGCTCTGCTTCTCGATGACGCGCTTCACCTTGCTCAGCTCATCCATCAGGCCGACCTTGTTGTGCAGTCGACCGGCAGTGTCGATGAGGACCACGTCGGCCTCATATTCCGCGGCGGACCTCACGGCGTCGAAGGCGACGGAGGCGGGGTCGGCCCCGTCGCGGTCGGAGCGCACGGTGGGCACGCCGACGCGCTCTCCCCACGTCTGCAGCTGGTCCGCAGCCGCCGCCCGGAAGGTGTCGGCGGCCCCCAGCACGACATCCTTGTTCTCGGCAACCAGCACCCGGGCCAGCTTGCCCACCGTCGTGGTCTTGCCGGTTCCGTTCACGCCGACCACGAGCACCACCGCTGGACGTTCACCGACCCGGGATGCGGTGATCCGTCGGTCCATCGACGGGTCTACCAAGGCCAACAGGTCAGCGCGCAGCCACCCCCGCACGGTCTCGGCGTTGCTTTCACCGTCCACCGTGACCCGCCTCCGCAACGCGGAGACCAACTCTTCGGTTGCCTCGACACCGAGGTCGGCTTGCAGCAGCGTGTCTTCGACATCTTCCCAGGCCTGTTCGTCGAGGCCCCCACGAGACAACAGCGCGAGCAGAGCGTTGCCGATGGCCGAGTTGGATCGGGCTAGGCGCGCTCGAAGCCGCGCGAGGCGCCCGCGGGCAGAGTCGGGCCGCTCGATGAGCGTGTCGGGACCGAGGTCGGGCTCGGTCGCCACGTCGACGCCACCACCGAGGTTTTCGATGTCGCCGTCGGGCAGACCCTCGACGCGATCGCCGGGACCGTCATCGCCCGACCTCTCGTGCCCCGGTGTAGGCCGGTCGGAGGGCGGCAGAGTGGTGCCGCGGGAGCGCCGTCCCCGGATCAAGCCGACAAGGAGGGCGAGCCCAAGAAGGGCCACGACGGTGGCTGCGGTCAGGTATTCCCAAAGATCGTTCATGACCCGGCCATTCTCACAGACTCCGGGTGTTCAGCCAGAATGCGCGGCTCAGTCCTTGCGTCGTCCGCCGGCCGGGCCAACTCGGTGACGAATCTGGTCTCCACGGTGGCGCAGATCGTCGCCGCGGCGACGCGCATCGGCGATCAGCCGCTCCCCTTCGGGCGTCCAGAACTCACGTGAGTCCCGACGGGCTTCGCGTGCGACATACCCCAATACGATTCCCCCCGCGGTCACACAAACCAACATCCCCAACACTAAAACAACCATACATACAAGAATGCACCGTCATAGTGGTGTGACACGACTCCTCTCCCGGCGTGTCGGCCGCGACACGCCGGGAGGTGAGTGATTTCACATGCTTTAGATCATCACTGCCTTTAGATGATCACTGCGAAGGATTCTTCAAGCCGTTGGTCAACCCATTGTCCAAGGGATCGCGCATGGACCTTTTCAATTCGGCGAATCCATTAAAGGTCGCCATCGTGCTGACCGCATCCCAGAGCTTGACGGCGTCATCGTCGCTGGGCGTGGACGAAATGACGGGCCCGAAGAAGGCCGGTCCGCCGGGCTCACCCCACGCCAGGATCGGCGTGCCGACGTTGCCGCCGGTGCGCTCCATCGCCTCGTCGGTCGAGGCCCGGAGTTCTTCGTCGTATGCGGTGTCCTGGGCGGCATCGAGCAGGTCACTCGGGAGGTCGACCGCCGCGAGGATCTCCGGCATCGCCTCGAAGACCTGCTGGTGGTGCTGGCTCATCGCCTCGTAGAGCGCGTCGTCCTCCACGGGGCCATCCACCTGCGGCGCCGTCTCCCAGAGGCGGTTTCCCATCTCTTCGTACAACGCCCCCAGCACGCCCTCACCGTGGGCCGACTTGGCCGCTGCCGCCACGCGCAGCATCTTGAGGCCGACGGCGTGACCCTTCGCGCTGTCGAGGTCGTCCATCTCGTCGTTCAACATTGCCAAAGAGATGAAGCGCCACACCGGTTGAATATCGACCTGGCGGGCAACCTGGCGGAACCATTTGGAGGTCTGCCAGCAGAACGGGCAGGCGGGATCGAAGAAGAACTCGACGCGACGGGATTCGGGGGAAAGTGTCATACCGCTGTTAACCGATCGGCCGGGCGTCCTGTTCCAAGGCCTGACAACATTCTTTAGGCCGACTGCGCCTCGGTCTCACGCAACCGCTGCGAGATGACGGTGGTGACCCCGTCGCCCTGCATCGACACCCCATACAACGCATCGGCGACTTCCATCGTCCGCTTCTGATGCGTGATGACGATCAGCTGGCTGGAGTCCCGCAACTCTTCGAACAGCGTGATGAGCCGTCCCAAGTTCGTGTCATCCAGGGCTGCCTCGACCTCGTCCATGATGTAGAAGGGGCTGGGCCTGGCCTTGAAAATGGCAACCAGCATCGCGACCGCCGTGAGGGACCGTTCACCACCGGAAAGCAGCGACAGCCGCTTGATCCGCTTGCCCGGCGGGCGCGCCTCGACCTCGACCCCGGTGGTCAGCATGTTGTCGGGGTCGGTCAGGAACAACCGTCCTTCCCCACCCGGGAACAGCCGCGCGAAGACGCCTTCGAACTGGTCAGCCGTGTCCTGGAACGCTTCGGCAAACACGCGTTCGACGCGGTCGTCGACCTCCTTGACGATCGCCATCAGGTCAGCGCTGGAGCGTCGCAGGTCCTCGACCTGCCCCACCAGATAGGTATGCCGTTCTTCCAGCGCCGCAAACTCCTCCAAGGCCAGCGGATTCACCCGGCCCAGTGAAGCCAGCTTGCGTTCTGCTGATCGCAACCGCTTCTCTTGCTCATCCCGAACAAAGGGGACCGGCGCGCGAAGCGGGACCGCAGGCCCGCTCTCGGCATTGTCGTCGGTCGCCGAGCCCGCTGCATCCGTGGAGTCCGCGGGGGTCGTGGAAGAGGCGGACAGCATGCCCGTGGCCGGATCCATGGCTGGGATCAGCTGATCGGGCCCGTACTCCCGCACCAGGGTGTCCGGGTCGACGCCGTACTCCTCGAGCGCCCGCTCCTGCAGGCCTTCGATGCGCAACCGCTGTTCCGCCCGCGCGATCTCGTCCTGGTGAACCGACGACGTCAGGGTCCGGACCTCATCGCTCAGCTCGCGCGCGAGGGCCCGGGCCTGCACCAGCTGCTGGTCGCGTTGGCTTTGTTCCGCCGCCATGGCGGCGCGTTGTCGATCGGCCCGCGCGGCCATGTCCGCGGTGTGCTGGGCGAGGTATGCCGAGGCACCGGCCACCGCAGCAGCAACCGAAGCCTCCTGCCGGCGCCGCTCTCGGCGCGCCGCTGCCTTACGTCGGGCGTCGATCTCCTCACGGGCTGCGGCCTCGAGTCCGTTGGCTCGACCTGACAGCGCGGCCACGCGCTCCTCGGCCGGCCGCAGGGCCAGTCGAGCCTCCGTTTCGGCACTCCGGGCTCGAGCTGCAGCATCGGCCAGAGCATCCCGGACGTCGGCGCTGGATCGCCGGTCCGGTGAGTCGGTCTCCCCGCCGGGCCGGACGTCGCTGTTCTCGCTGCTGTCCTCGTGGCTGATCCTGGTGGCCTCGGCGAGTCGCTGCTCAAGCTGTTGCAGCTCCAGGCGGGAGGTCTCGACCGCGGCGTGGGCTTGCGTTCTGGCCGCCCGGGTCCGGTCACGTTCGGCTCGTGCTCCACGAATGGCCGCGCCCAACTGCCCCAACTGCTCCGCCACCGCCGCCATCTGAGCATCCGATCGATGCAGCTCCTCCAGCGCCGACTCGACGGCGGACGTGGCCTGTGCCAGCGAGTCGGTGTGGCGCTGCACCTCGAAACCGGCGCGCTGGGCCTCCGCGATCGCTTCATCGGCATCGGCCCGCGCTTGCTCCAGAGCCGATTCGACCTCGATCGCACTAGGGCCCCCGGAGCTGCCGCCGCGCATCCAGCCGAGGCCGTAGACGTCGCCGTCGTCGGTCACAGCGACGAGGCACCGGGCCGAAGGATCGTCCACTACAGCTTGTGCATCCGCGGCGGTCCTGACCAGGGCGATGCCTGTGAGTTCGTGTCGGATAGCGCGAGCGAGGTCCGGCGAGGCCGCGTCACACACGTCTGCGGCCCACACGGCGTCGTGCGGCAACCTGTCCGAGCCCCGATCCTGGCGGTCCTCGAGCTGGGCGGGGAACGCGCTGGGCACGATCATGCCGCCCTGACCGTGCTCGTGTTCGCGCAGCCAGCTCAAGCCGGCCCGCCCATGGTCGAGTGATTCGACGACGAGCGCCTCGCCGAGCCAGCCGAGCGCGGCGGCGATCTGTGCCTCGTGTCCATCTCGGATAGCGATCAGCGAGGACACGCTGCCCACCACCCCCGCTTCGGCACCGTGCTCCAGCAGGGCCGCTGCTCCGTCCTTGCGCCGCAGGCTCATCTCCAACGCATCACACCGCGCAGTCAGCGAGGACACCCGCGTTTCGGCTGCCCGCTGCGACTCTTGCCACCGCGACAGCTCCCGCTGAGCCTGGTCCTGTCGGGCCTGAGCCTGCTCGAAGGCAGCATCCAGGCCCTCTTCGCCGTGCTCCACGTCGGTGATGGTGACTTCTAGCGCAGCGAACTCCTGCTCTGCGGCGCTCGCCCGGACGACGGTGGCCTCTTCGGCTTCTCCCAGGCGGCCGAGCTCTGCTTCAGCCGCCTCGATCCGGCTCCGGCGAGCCGCGACCTGCCCGGTCAGCCGGGCCAGGCCTTCGCGTCGGTCGGCCGCGGCCTGAAGCAGGCGAGCGATTCTGGCTTGCTCGTCGGCATACTCCGCCTCGGCCTCCGTCCGGGCGGCTTCGGCAATGGCCAGCGCGGACGCCGAGGCCACGACCCGTTGCGCGAGCACGGCCTCCTCCGCGCGGATCGCGGCGGCCTGCCGGGTCAGGTCTTCGGGGGCACGTCCCGTCCGCCCACCCTGCTGCTCGTCGTCGGCACCGTCAGTGGACATCAACCGGACCCGCTCGGCGGCCAGTTGCTGGGTGGACTGGACGCGTTCGCAGAGGGCGGAGACCGCATAGAAGGTGTCCTGCGCACGCGCCAACGCCGGCGCAGACCGGGCGTGCCGTTGTTCGGCCTGGTCCACCGTTGCGGTGACCTCAGCCAGCGCCCGCTCGCTGCGCGTGCGCTTCTCGATGAGCATCGCCTCGGCCTTGATCTCATCATCCAGCGCCGCGGACAAGACCGTGATGTCGTCGGCTAGCAGCCGCAGTCGGGCATCTCGCACCTCCGCCTGTATGCCGGCGGCGCGCCGAGCGGTCTGGGCTTGGCGGCCCAATGGTCCGAGCTGTCGACGGATCTCGGACGTGAGGTCGCCGAGCCGGGTGAGGTTGC
>JBASAZ010000110.1:0-3916 GCA_049650845.1 Ornithinimicrobium sp. | reverse complement strand
GACCCACTCCAGCGTGATCTCCGGATTGTCCGCGGTGAACGTCGCCGAAAGCTCTTCCAACCTCAACAGGTCCCGGTTGTCAACCGTGGCAATACGCAGGGTGCCCGGTTCCGAACCCGCATCGCCCCCCGTCGCGCAACTGGCGAGGACCAGCGGCAACCCCACGGCTGCCGCCACGACCCTGACCCGACCCCTGCGTCCCATACGACTCCCGTGTCGTCCACCAGCACCGAGGTGAGTGCTCATATGAGCACTGCTCGTCCTCGAATGAGGATGTCGCTAGTTTCTTGGGGTCTGGGGACGTTGTCAAGACCTTGATCGACGTTCAGATATTCGCGTCGATGGGCAGGCGGACGGTGAATGCGGTGTGGCCGGGTCGTGAGTCCACGCTCACGGTGCCTCGGTGGGCGCTCACGATCGCGGCCACGATCGCCAACCCCAGGCCGGTGCTGCCGGCTCGTCTGGACCGGGAGGTATCGCCGCGAGCGAAGCGCTGGAACACCCTGGCCTGCAGCTCTGCTGGGATTCCAGGACCCTCGTCGGTGACCACGATCACGGCTTCCTGCCCCGCGCCGTCCCCCGCCGCAGCCGGAGCTGTGGTCAGGTCGGCGCGGATCGCGGTGCCGGCGGGGGTGTGGACGCGGGCGTTGCTGAGCAAGTTGGTCAGCACCTGATGGATCCGATCCGGATCGCCCTGCACACGCACGTCGACGTCGGGGAGGGACAAGGACCAGTGGTGTTCCGGGCCGGTGGCGTGCGCGTCGCTGACCGCATCGGTCAGAACCCGGCGCAGGTCGACGTCCTGAGTGCCCACCCCGGGGTCGGTGTCGAGCCGGGCGAGCAGCAGCAGATCGTGCACCAGACCGCTCATCCGGTGGGCCTCGGACTCCACCCGGCCGACAGCATGCACGACGTCGGGCGGCAGGTCGTACGGCGCCCGCCGGGTCAGCTCGGCGTACCCCAGGATCGCGGCCAACGGGGTCCTCAGCTCGTGACTGGCATCGGCCACGAACTGTCGGGTCCGGCGTTCGCTTTCTTCACGCTGGTCCAGCGCGGCTTCGACGTGCCCGAGCATTCGATTCAGTGCCGACCCCACTTGTCCCACCTCGGTGCGGGGGTCGGTGTCCCGTTCCGGCACACGTTCGGCCAGGGACACCTCACCGGAGTGCAGCGGCAACTGCGCGACCCGCGTCGCCGTTCCGGCCACTCGTTGCAGCGGCCTGAGTGCGGCGCGCACGATCACGCTGCCCGCCCCAGCCGCGATGAGCAACCCACCGAGCGTGACGAGACAGATGACCAACACCACCCTGGAGACGGCGTCCTGAACTCCGCGGAGCGGGAGCGCGGTGACCAGGCGCGTTCCGTCGGGGCCGGCAAAGGCGGTCGCTCGATAGTCGCCGAGGTCTGCGGCCAGGTTGACCGTATGCGGCGTGTCGTCGGCAGGAACCTGCAGCAACGTGGCGTTCTGCTCCTCGGTCAACGGTTGGGCGGAGCCAGCGTTGTCCAGGACCGCGGAACGCTGAACCTGTCCGTCGCGGATCAGCGCTGCCACGGTGTCGACGCCTTGGCCCGGGGCGAGGAGGAAGTCGGGGCCGGGGGGCCGGCCGCCCGGCGGGCTCCCGGTGTCCGGGGGGGCCTCGAGACCGGTCCCGGTTCGGTCGACGATGGTTTGGGACCGCTGCTCGGCTGCCCTCAGCTGGGCGTCCACCCGGTCGGTCAAGGTGACGTTGAGGGCGACCACACTGGCCAGGCCGATGATGAGGCTGACCGCGGCCATGAGGGACACGATCGTGATGACCAAACGGCGTCGCAGGGTCCACCCGGAAGGGCCCATGTCGGCTACGGAGCGGGTTTCATGACGTATCCGGACCCGCGCCGGGTATGCAGCATCGGCTCGCGACCCGCGTCGATCTTCTTGCGCAGGTAGGACACGTAGAGCTCGACGACGTTGGACTGGCCGCCGAAGTCATAGCGCCACACCCGGTCGAGGATCTGAGCCTTGCTCAGCACACTGCGCGGATTGCGCATGAAGAAGCGCAGCAGCTCGAACTCGGTGGCCGTCAGTTCGATCAGCGTCCCCGCACGCCAGACCTCTTGACTGTCCTCGTCGAGGATGAGGTCACCGACGACGAGGCGAGAGTCGGGCCGGGCGACGGCCACCGTATGGATGCGACGCATCAGCCCACGCAGCCTGGCGATGACCTCCTCGAGGCTGAACGGTTTGGTGACGTAGTCGTCCCCACCGGCCGTCAGTCCCGCAATACGATCTTCGACGGCGTCCTTGGCGGTGAGGAACAAGACCGGCACGTCAGCACCGTTGGCCCGGAGCCGTTGCAGCACCTGCAGGCCGTCGATGTCCGGAAGCATCACGTCCAACACGACAGCGTCGGGATCGAACGTCCGGGCCAGGGTCAGGGCGTCGCCCCCGGTTGCCGCGACGCGCACCTGCCAGCCTTCGTAGCGCAACGCCATCTGCAGCAGCTCCGAGAGCATCGGTTCGTCGTCCACCACCAGGATCCGCAGTGGGGTGCCGTCGAGGCGGTGCAACCCGGCACCGGCACCCCCATCGAGCCTCGCCGGCGGAACGGTCGAGTTCATCGTGTGCATCTCCCTACTGTGCTGGGGCTGGCTGTGCGCTGCGTTGGATTTTCCTGTGAGCAGGCTATGCCCGGAGTCCAGCGAGACCGGGCGGGTGACTGATTCGGATGCGGCTCATGGCTTGTTCATGGCCTGCGGACAGGTAGCAGACCCACGGTAGTGATCAGCCGGGCGAGAGCCGTCCGGTGGCAACTATCAAGGAGATCAGCATGAACAAGGACCCACGAACCCTGCGCAGCGGTGCCGCTGCCGCTGCTCTGATCGGACTGGTCGGGGTGGGTGGCGCCAGTGTTGCGGCCGCCGCGAGCCCGAGCGGGATCACCAGTATCACCTCGGCTGCGGCCTCGACCGACGACACGGCCGACGGCACCTCGGACACATCCGAGCGTGCCGACGAGCGAACCGCCAGGCTGACCGACGCTGTGGCACCGCTGGTGGAGGACGGCACGCTGACCCAAGAGCAGGCTGACCAGGTGGTCACCACCCTGGCTGAGACGGCACCCCCGGGCGGCGCGATGCACGGCGGCGGCCCTGACCGCGGTTCCGGTATGCGGCTGGACGCGGCCGCCGAGGCGCTCGGTATGACGTCGCAGGAGCTAGGCGAGGCGCTCAGCGAGTCCGACACGACGCTGGCCGACGTCGCCGAAGGTCAGGGGGTGTCGGCGCAAACCCTGATCGACGGGCTGGTCGCCGAGGCCACCGACCAGATCGAGGAACGGATCGCGGACGGGTCGATCGAACAGTCCCGAGCCGACCAGATGCTCGATGGGCTGACCGAGCGCATCACCACGATGGTGCAGGACGGTCCGCAGCACCGACCGGGGGTCGGGCACCCGAGGCCAAGCGTCGACCCGTCACACGAATCCGACGCAGAGGGCGGAGACCCGTCACAGGAATCCGACGCGGAAAGCACCGAGACGTAGGCGCCCCTCACCCGGCACCCCCACGCCGTGGCGCCCTTAGGTGATCTCGATCGGGGTGCCCAGGGGCAGGAGGGCGGAGAGTTTGGTGATGGCGGGGTTGGACAGCCGGATGCACCCGTTGCTGATGGCCCGACCGATGCTGTCTTCGTCGTCCGTGCCGTGCAGGCCGATCTGTCCTGGGCCCCCACCGAAGCTGGTGAGCTCTTCGGAGAAGGCGGAGATGCCGTAGGCGAACGGTCCGTACCCTTCGTTGGTCGGAGTGATGAGCTCGGTCAGATAAAAGGTGCCCGTCGGGGTGGGGGTGCCACCGGTGCCGGTGGCCGCCGGGAAGCTCTCCACGAGTTCCTCATCGCGATAGAGCTCCAGGGTGTTGTCCTTCGTGGAGACTTTCAGTG
>JBASAZ010000109.1:0-10517 GCA_049650845.1 Ornithinimicrobium sp. | reverse complement strand
GTCGAGAGCGTCGAGGCCACCCGGCTGCTGCTGGTCCGCCGAGACAGCCGTCCCCGCTCGGTCGCCGAGCTGGAGTCGGTCAGTCGCGCCGAGGCCCTGCGGACCGTGGTCGCCGGGACCTATGCCGCCGGTGAGCTCCGCCGCTACTGGGCGTTTGCGGCGGCGATGGCACTGGCCACCGGCATCGGCCCGGCCCATCCCCCGATCACGACGATCGCCGAAATGCTCACGGCCCGCTGCGCCCTCCACCGGTTGGTGCTCCCAGACACCCCGGGCACTCGACTCGACGCGGTGCTCGCCGCGCACCCCATGCAGAGGCAGGTTTGAGATGGATACACGCCGCCGCGTCGCCACGGTGATCACTCGATGCATTGCCGGATCCGGTGGTGTCGCGGTGCGCGGCATGCTCGGTCTGGACCCCGAGCGCTACCGCTGTCTGCTCGTCACCGGCCAGGGAGGACCGCTGGTGGAGCAGGCGGCCGCCCACGGGCTGGACGTGGTCGTCCTGGACAGCCTCATCTCCCCGCTGCGACCGCGGCAGGACCTGCGCGCTCAGCGTGACCTGCTCACCACCTTGGCGGCCTACGACCCGCAGGTGGTGCACACCCACTCGAGCAAGACCGGGGTGCTGGGTCGCGTCGCTGCGCATCGACTGGGCGTCGAGCGGGTGGTGCACACGATGCACGGCTTCCCCTGGCACCAGTTCCAGAATCCGGCCACCCGGCAGGCTTACATCGCCATCGAGCGTCAGCTCTCCAGATGGACCGACGCCTACCTCGCCGTCGGCACCGCGGTGGCCGTCGAGATGGTCCGTCGAGGCCTGGCAGGACCGGGGCAGCTGCACACCGTCGGGCCGGCCGTCGACGCCCCTCCCGAACCCGTGACCCAGACCAGCCGCGCCGCAGCCCGGGCACGACTCGGCATACCCCCGGAGGTTCCGGTGGTCGGCACGGTCGGGCGACTGGACTATCAGAAGGCCCCCGAGGTGATGATCGCCGCGATCGCCCGTATGCAGCGACCGGCGGTCCTGGTGTGGGTGGGCGCTGGCCCCCTGCGTCAGGACGCCGAACGGCTCGTGCGCCGGCACGCCCTCGATGACCGCGTGCTGCTGCTGGGCGAACGCAACGACGTGCCCGACCTGCTCCCTGCGTTCGACGTCTTCGCCATGTCCAGCCGTTATGAAGGTCTGCCGTGCGCCGTGGTCGAGGCTCAGCAGTGTGGCATCCCGGTGGTCGCCACGGCCGTCAACGCGGTGCCCGACGTCGTGGTCCCCGGGGAGACAGGCCTCCTGGTGCCCCCTCAGGACACCGCACGGCTGGCCGCCGCACTCGACCACGCTCTGGCCCACCCCGAGCTGGCCCGCGGCTGGGCGCTGCGCGCCAGGGCCGCCTTGGGGACACGGTTCGACACGACCACCGCCTGTCTCCTGCTCGACCAGCTCTATCGCGCCCCGGCGCCGACCCGGGCATCCCGGCCCTCCACGTCGATCACGGCGGCGATGCTGTGACCTCGCCACCCAGCGCGGTGCGGCCCCTGCTCGCAGCGGATCCGCTGATCCTGGGGCCCAGGGAGCCGGACCCCACCGCCGTGAGCGCCGGTCGCCAGGTGGTCCTGCTTGCCGACCGCCCGGGTGCCCGATCCCGACTGCGCGCCCGGGCCCGGCGCCTCGACCTGCGGATCACCGCCGAGTTCGTCGTGATCCCGAGTCTGCGTTCGGCACTCCTCGTGGTCCAGGACGAGCCGGCCGTGCTCGACTGGGCCTGGCGTAGCACGGTCACCGTCCCTCCCGGTGTCACCCGGGCGAGCGTCCTGGTGGACCTGCTGGTCCGGGCCGGGTCGATCACCGCGGTGCGACACCGGCTGGGTGGCCTCGTCCCGGGCCGGGTGCTGCTGGGGGTGCAGGAATGAGACACCAGATGCAGACCCGCAGCGACACCAGCATGCCACCGGTGTGGGAGCGAGCGGCTGCCCACCTCGGCCTCACGACCAGCGCGGCCCGGGCGGGCACCCGCACGGTGTGCATCGCCACGTCTCGCGACGACAACCCCAAAGCCATGGTGCTGGTCTTCGAGCCGGGGTGTGACCAGGCCAGGCTGGCCATCAAGACCGCGCTCACCCCGGGGGCCGTGCCCAGCCTGGTCCGCGAAGCGCACGCGCTGCGGACGGTCTCGGACCGCGATCCGGGGCGGATCGGGGGTCTGGTGCCCCAGGTGCTGGAACTGTGCTCACAGTGGCCGGGCGCCATGTTGATCACCACGGCCCAGCCCGGTCACCCCTTGTCTACCGACTACCACCGGCACGGCCACACGTCCCGGCCCGACCGGGTCGCCGCCGACCTGGGTCTGGCCGCCCAGGTCCTCACCCGGATGGCCGCGCTGCCGTCCTCGGCCACGAGCGGGGCTGCGCCGGTGTCGGGCATCGGGCCGTGGGCCGGGCAGGTGCGCGTTGCCGCAGCGGACCGACCATCCGCCCGGACCGCGCTGGCTGAGCTCGCGGCCCGCGTCGGCGCCCCTCGGCGGCACGGCATCGTGCACGGCGACTTCTGGGCCGGCAACCTGCTCCACCACCAGCAACGCCCGACCGGGCTGGTCGACTGGGAACACGCCACCGCGGACGGTGACCCCCTGGCCGACTGGGTCAGGTTCGCCCTGGCCTACTCGCTCTATCTGGACCGGCACACCAGGTCCGGTCATCGGGTGCGAGGCCACCCGGGACTCACCGGCGGGTCCTGGGGCTCGGGCATCGCCTACGCCGTCGACGGCTCGGGGTGGTTCCCCGAGCTGCTGCGCGACTTCGTCGGGCGGGGCTTGAGCCTGACCGGGCGGCCCTCCGGCAGGTGGCGCGAGGCCCTGCTGGCCGGGGTGGCCGAGGTCGCGGTGGCCGCTGACCACGAAGGGTTCGCCCAGTCCCACCTCGAGCTGCTCGAGAGCCTCACATGAGCGCGCCTGCGGCGCACGCGGACGCCCGGCCCGAACTCCTGCCGCGGATGCCGTGGCGGGTCGGGCCGGACGCGGGAACGCGGCATACCGGAGTGCCTAGGGGGGTCCGCATCTGCCTGATCGTGGCGCTGAGCCTGCTGCCGCTGCTGCAACCTGCGGGGCCGGCCAACACGTCCATCGTCGATCTCGCGATCGGCGTGCTGGTGCTGGCCGTGGGGTGGTGGGCCTGGCAGACGCGGCGCCTGACGCACCTGCCCTACCTGCTCGGGATGGGTCTGATGATGCTCGCGGGGGCGTTCGCCGCGTGGCGGGCCGAGGTTGGGTCGGGGGGCCTGGTCCTGCTGCAGGACGGTTCCGTCCTGCTCTGGGGCGCGGCGATCACGATGGTGGCCCTCGCCGGCGTGGGAGCCCGGGCCCTGCTGCTGCGCGCCTTCTGCTGGTCCGGAACGGCGTGGGCCGGCGTGCTCGTCCTAGGCCGCGTGACCGGGGTGGACACGCTGGCCGGGATCACTGCGGCAGACGGCAAGCGGGCCTCACTGACCTTCGGTGACCCCAACCTCGCCGCCAACTACTTCCTGACGGTGATCTTCCTGCTTGCCGCGAGCCGCGCGATCCCACGGCTCTGGCTGCGGGTGCCCGCGATGCTGCTGGTGCTCACGGCGATCGTGCTGACCGGCTCCAACGGCGGGATGCTGGGTCTGATCGGCGGCGCTCTGGTTGCCGTGCCGTTGGGGGTGGGCCGCGTCCGCGGCGCCCTCGCTGGGGTGGGGGTGGCGGCCGGGCTGGGCCTGACTGTGGTCCTCCTTGGTCCGCACGTCAGCCTGAGCGGGCTCACCGACGGGTCGGCCTCGCAGGCGCAGGTGATCCGCGATTCGGTGGGGCGCAGCGACCAGTCCAGTGAGAGCCGGGAAGCGCTGTGGCGTGAGGAGCTGCGGCTTTGGGGCACCAGTGACCTGGTCGGGGTCGGTCCGGCGCAGACCAGATCGGTGCTGCGCACCAGCGGGGCCCCGTACGTCAAGGAGGCCCACACCGACTACCTCGGCACCCTGGTGGAGCGGGGACTTCTCGGAGGGATCGGGCTGATCGTCCTGATGGTCACCGTGGCTACTCGAGCGTCCCGGGTCCGAGCCGACAGGCTGGTGCCACGCCCCGAGCTGATCGCGGGGCTGTTGGTGGCGATGGCCATCTCGGCCGTGTTCTACGAGGTGCTGCACTTCCGCCACCTGTGGTTCGTCCTCGGGCTGGTGGCGGGCCTGGACGCCGCGCTCCAGCGGCAGCCGGTGGCGCACTGGCTCACTCCCCAGAAGCGTCGAGTCCCTCGGCGTCGGCGGTGGCCACGGTGAGCTGGACCAGCCGCACCCGCGGTTCTCGCACCACTTCGGCCTGGTCGACCCGCCTGGCCGGGCCGGTCGTGGAGAACGCCGGGGCCCGCGTCGTTGCGCTCGGTGCCCTGACCGTGGTGACCATCATCGTCGCCCGAACCGGCGGACCGACCGACGTCGGGATCCTGGCACTGATGCGGGTGCTGCCCGGAGTGCTGGGCGTCGTCGTCGCGTGCGGACTACCGGGCGCGGTGACCTACTTCCTCGCCGGCCCGGACCGGGCCAACGATCGGTTGTGGGCCAGCGTGCTGGTGGTGCTGGGAGTGGGCGCGCTCGGAGGATCCGCACTGTGGTTCGCGGCGACCCCGGTGATTCAGTCGGTGCTGTTCGCCGACGTGAGCTTGCCCGTGGTCGCGCTGGCCGGGCTGACCGTCGCCACTCAGCTGCCGGTGTCCGTCGGGAAGTCCGCCCTGCAAGGGTTGGGGGACCTGCGCGCGTCCAACCTGGTGCTGGCCGCCGAGGAGGCCGCCTTCCTACCGGTCTTCTGCGTCGGTTACCTCCTGGGGTTGCGCTCAGCCACCCTGATCGTGATCGCCTTGCTGGTCACGGACCTGTTGGTGGGTGGCGGAGCCGCGACGCTGGTGAGGCGGCGCGCGCACGCTCTGCAGATGTCGTGGAGCCCGCACCTGGACCCGGCCTTGACCCGCCGGGTGGTGTCCTTCGGAGTGCGCAACCAGGTCGGCGGGCTGATGGGTCTGCTCAACCTCCGGTTGGACTTCCTGGTGCTGGGGGCGCTGACCGGCCCAGCCACGGTGGGGCTCTACGGGGTGGCGTCGAAGTACGCCGAGCTGCTGCGGCTCCCGGCCCTCGCCGTGACCTGGGTGAACTATCCCCGGATCGCCCGCCAGGGCGGTCCGCAGTTCTTGGCGACGGCGGGTCGTCAGCCGTTGCGGCTCATCGCGGCCGGATTCGCAGGCGCCATCGTGCTGGGCGTGGCCGCGTCCTGGGTCCTGCCGCTGGTCTACGGCGAGGAGTTCACCGCGACCGTGGCACCGGCCGTGGTGCTGGTGCTGGGGTTGGCTCTGGAGCCCGCCGCAGCGTTGGGAGTGGCCTACCTGCTCGGCACCGGACGTCCCGGACGCAACTCTCTGATCGTGGGGGTCGGATTGGTGATCACTCTCACGCTGGACGCGCTGCTCATACCGGTCTACGGGGTGATGGGGGCGGCATGGGCCTCGACCCTCGCCTACCTGGTCACCGACCTGTGCTTGATCTTCGTGATCTGGCGTCCGCTGCGCCACGCTGCTCGCCACGCCTCGAGCGGGAATGCGCCGTGACGTCCTCGGCGAGGTCGTGGGCCGGGAGAGTTCTGAGCGGTGGCGCACTGCTCCTGCTCACCGCATGCAGCGGATCACTGTCCGCCTCCACCGAGACCACCTCCCCCCCGGTCATCGAGGCCGAGCAGCGCGTGGAGCTGCCCGGCTCCACCGCGGCGCCGCGGGACCCCTACGTCGAACTGGCCGACACGCTGGTGGATCACGGGGTCGAGGTCTGGATCGAGGTGGACCTGGTCGCAGCCTGGCTGGAGAGCCCGCAGAAGTATGCGGACACGCTGCAGATCGCGGCCGCCCTGTCCCAGCGGGAGGGCGTGGAGGGCATCAAGATCGCCGACGAGCTGGGATATCGCGACGGTCTGGAGACGCCGCAGCGGGTGCGTCAGTTCCTGCTGCACGCCGGAGCCGACCTGCAGGATCGGGCACCGCAGGCTCAGGTGCTCGTCGACGTGGTCGTCCCTGACCTGGGGTGTCAAGCCCCGGAGGCAGCGCCGGAGAAGCGCAAGGAGTGCGCCGTCCACGCCGGCAACCAGGACCCGGCGGCCAGTGCGGATGCGGTCGGAACCTATCTGGCGCTGGAGGTCATCGACGTCATCGACATCAGCGCCGGACTGAAGGACCCCGAGACATATGCCGAGTGGGGAAGCAGCCGGGACCTGGCCATGCTGGGCGCCTGGCGGGAGATCGGGCGTCGCGGGTGGGATGACATGGTGACCTTGCAGGCGCGCAAGGCGCTGGCGGCGCCGGGAGGCTATGCCGGCGGGGAGCGCCAGGCTCGTATGGACGTCGGCACCTTCATCGACCTGCCACTGCTCAAAGGGGCGGGCGCGGTGGACATCTGGGCCTGGAGCCAGGTCTACCAGGGGGACACGGTCACCTTGACCGGACCAGGATTGGCGCCGAACGCGTTGACCCGCGAGCTGGAGCGACGGCATACCGCCGAGGTGTCGTTGGCCACGCACATGACCCCGTCCTCGTTGCAGGTCGGCGTGGAGGAGGACGTCGCGGCCGCCGCGCGGATGTTCGACATCGTCTTTGTCGCGGGAGGGGCCGGATGAGTGGGCCGTCGACGCAAACCGGGTGGCCGGTAGGCAGCTTCCGGCGGGTTCTGGACGTCGTGGTGGCCAGCACAGCCCTGGTGGCGCTGGCGCCGGTGGGGGCCGCCATCGGCGTGGCGATCCGCGTCACCAGCCCTGGGCCGGTGGTGTTCCACCAACAACGGATCGGTCGAGGGGGCGCCGAGTTCACGATCTTGAAGTTCCGCACGATGGGCTGCCACCATGCGGGCTCGGACCTGACTGCGCGCCAGGACGCCCGGGTCACCCGGGTCGGTGCGGTGCTGCGACGGACCAGTCTGGATGAGCTCCCCCAACTGATCAACGTGCTACGCGGTGACATGACCCTCGTCGGGCCTCGACCGGAGACCGTTGACCTATCGGCGCGTTACCCGCCGTCCACCCAGTGGGTGCTGCAACACACCCCCGGCATCACGGGGCCCACCCAGATTTGGCTACGGGACAGCGCCACGCTGCCCGAGGTCGGCGACGACCCCGAGGAGTGGTATCTGCGGGAGTTGGTGCCGCGACGGGTCCGCTGCGACTGGGAGTATCTGCGCGATCCCAGCCCCACAGCGACGGTGAGCGTCTTGGCCCAGACCGCCGCATACCTGATCGGGGGACCGTGGTGGCGTGACCTGGTTGCTCGACGCAGCATCGCCTAGCGCACGAAGCCGATGACCGTGTCCACGCCCTGAGTCAACCGCCGCCGGACCACCTTCACCCGCCGGCGCTGGTGCCGAGCTGCATTTCGAATCCGCCAGTGCGCCGCATGCCGCCGGGGCGCGACCCCGCCGACGGGCACACCGGGGTGGACCATGACCTGCCGATCGGTGCAATAGACCGGCCGCCGCACGATGTCGGCGATGGCTACGGCTTGCTCGATGCTGCTCTCGATGAACAGCCAAGCCTTGGTCCGCCGATAGACCTCGGCCTTGAAGGATGCGTGGCTCTGCTCCTGGCGTCGTTGCTCCGCAGTGGCGGCCGGATGCATCAGCAGCTCGCCGTAGCGGATGCCGTTGACCCGCAGCCACTCCTCGGTCTGCTCTCGGTAGCGCTCCAGCCGTGCCGTCACCAGCCACCCCACTTCGGTGCCCGGCACCAGCCGCGTCGGAGTCTGGCTCAGGAACTCCTCGTAGCGCGGACCGTCGTCGTTCTGCTCCTCGTCCGGGTCCGGACACAGCACCCCGTCGATGTCCATGCACGCGTCGGCGAGGTCGGCGTGGTGCAGGATGTTCCACTCGAAGGCTCGGGGCTGGGGGATGCTCTCGTACCAGTAGTCGACCAGGGCCTTGGCGTTACCGGGCGCCACGTAGGTCGCGCCCCACACCACGCGACCGGACAGCTCGGGTGCGCCTGCGGCGAGCTTGTGCTGCGCCTCGCGCATGGAGCCGCCCTTGTTGATGCTGTCGTCCAGCACCAGGATGCGGCGGGCGGAGTCGATCACCGCTGAGCGCCCGTCGCGCATCCGCTGTCCCGCGGTCAGGACACGGCCGGCCAGCAAGCCGTCCAGGTCCGCCAAGGGGGTATGCAGGTGAAGGGCCAGCATCGTGGCGGCGAGCATCCCACTGCGCGGGATGCCGACCACGAGGTCGATGTCTTTGGGCAGCGCATCGGCCCACCGCACGATGTCGGCGTTGAGCTGTCCGGTGCTGCGGTAGTGCATGCTCGCCAACCTCTGGGATCTCGGGGGTCTGTCGCATCGGAGGCAGTCGCGTTCGTCCTCTGCGACGAAGGTCGGCTGAGTGCCCACGCGGGCAGTTCCGTTGCACCAAAACGTGATCCGACCATCCCCTCGGTTGAGGAGGACACCGGAAGACCTGGCCCCCGCACCGTACCGCAACCGCTTACACCTCCCTGCGCCGGTGGCTGCGAATCGACACCCCCACCGGTCGGACGGCTACCACGCCGTTAAGACAACACAGAGGAACCGACGTCAGCAATGGGTCATTTCTTGGCAAAGAATGTGCACGGAATCTATGGGTGGCGCCCGACCCAGGCAATAACCAATGTTTGGCCTGCAACGATATGAGATCTCGCGTTGCGGCAGTAAAGGATTCAATAAACAATCGGGCCGATTACCACCATGTGCACGGAGGACATTTTGTCGCGGACACCCTTGAGCTCACGGGAAATTGCCGTGCGGCTGACCTGGATGATCATCGACGCCAGCTGCTGGATCTTTGCCGTCATTGCGACGACCTGGATCCGCTTTCAGTACGATCTCACTCCCACGCTGACCACCAACATCGCGACGGTTTCGATGGTCGCCGCCGGCGTGCATTTGTTTATCGGGTGTTTCTTCGGCCCTTATCTCGTCAGCCACGTGCGCGGATCATTCGAAGAGGTGGTTGGGGTCGCCCGTTCGGCCTTCATCACCGGATTGGTGTTGATGTGTTGGGTGCTCATCATCAACCCGGCCGGAGTCCCGCGATCGGTGCCGGCATTCGGGGGCGCAATCGCCTTGATCCTCATGCTCGCGGCCCGGTTCGTGGTCCGCGCCTCGCGCTCACGCAGCGCGGCACGGCGGCGCTCAGAGTCTCGAGTCATCGTCTTCGGTGCCGGCATGGCCGGTCGCCGGTTGGTGCACAACCTCATCCACGACGACCTGTCGACCTTCCACCCGGTCGCCTTCGTGGACGACGACCGCGGCAAGCGCAAGCTGCGGATCCAAGGAGTTGCGGTCCGAGGCACCCGGGACGACATCGCCGCCGTCGCCGCACGGTATGAGGCGACGCACTTGGCGGTGGCGATCCCCCAGGCCGAAGCCGACTTGCTCCGCGAGGTGCACGACATCGCGGAGCAGGCCGGACTCGAGCTCAAGGTGCTGCCGACCCTGTCGGAACTGTTCAGCAACGATCCCGGCGCCCAGGACCTGCGCGACATCAACCTGGAAGACCTGCTCGGGCGACGCGCCGTCGAGCTCGACCAAGAGGCCATCGCGGAGCAGGTGACCGGCAAGGTGGTGCTCGTCACCGGCGCGGGCGGTTCCATCGGCGCGGAGCTGTGCCGTCAGATCGCCCGCTACCAGCCGGCCCGGCTGTTGCTGCTGGAACGCGACGAGTCGGCCCTGCACGGAACGCAGCTGTCGATGACAGGCCGTGGGCTGCTCGAGGGTGAGGACTTGTTGCTCGCCGACATCCGGGACGCTGCGACGGTGCGGAACCTCTTCGCGGAGCATCGCCCGGACGTGGTCTTCCACGCGGCCGCGCTGAAGCACCTCTCGCTGCTGGAGCGCTATCCGTGCGAGGCCTGGCAGACCAACGTGCTCGGGACGCTCAACGTGCTCCAGGCTGCCGCCCACAGCGGGGTGGGAACGTTCGTCAACATCTCCACCGACAAGGCGGCCAGCCCCACGTCGGTGCTGGGCTACAGCAAGCGCATCGCCGAGCGACTGACCGCCGACTTCGCGCACACGCAACCAGGACGCTACGTGTCCGTGCGCTTTGGCAACGTCTTGGGCTCCCGCGGGTCGGTCATCCCTGCGTTCACCGAGCAGATCCGCCAGGGTGGGCCGGTCACCGTCACCCACCCCGACGTGGAGCGGTACTTCATGCTCATCCCGGAGGCGTGCCAGCTGGTGCTCCAGTCGGCCGCCATCGGCCGCGACGGTGAGGTGATGGTGCTGGATATGGGCTCGCCGATCAAAATTGCGGACGTCGCCGCCACGCTTATCAAAATGTCTGGGCGCACCGATATCGCCGTGACCTATACCGGCTTGAGGCCCGGGGAGAAGGTCAGTGAAATCCTCTTCCATGAAGGTGATGAGCGGCGAGCGACGGGGCATCCGCTGGTCGCCGCCGTCGATGTGCCGCTGCTCGCGGCATCGCAGGTCCGGGACGTCGCGATCGCGGACACGTCGTGTGT
>JBASAZ010000108.1:0-4400 GCA_049650845.1 Ornithinimicrobium sp. | reverse complement strand
CGGTGTCAGCCTCCACCGTGGCCCCCCGGTCCGGGGCGATGATCACTGCTCCGGACTCGGCCGGGGAACGTTGGTAGCGCGCCAGCGTGTAGCCCAGCAGCAGCTGGATCTGGGCCCCGTCACGATCCGCAGCGGGCAGGTCGCTGACCAGCGAGCTCAAGGTGTCGTCGTAACCCAGCAGCGTCAGGTCTCCGGCGCTGCCGTCGTGGATGCCCTGCGGCGCTGAGTTCCGGCCGTTCGCGTCGGTGAAGGCCGAGCGGGGCAGAACGACGGCGGACACGTCCAGACTCGGCGAGAGGGTCTGCACAGCGGCGAGCTGCTCCTGGGTGACGCTCGACCACGCCGGCCAGGAAACGTCACGTCTTCCCCGGGTCAGCAGGCGCTCGGCCTGGAGCACCGAAGGTGGCAACGATGCGGCTAGGACACGGTCGCTGACGTCGGGGTCCACGGCGATGTCGATCATCGATGCCAGGTCGGGGTCGGCCACCGGAAGCCACCACAGCTGGTCGCCGCGGAGTCCTCCGAGCTGGGTTTGCAGCGCCAGTTCTGCCTCTTGCACCCTGGTGAGGTCCTCGGGGAGATCCACTGGTGGCGCGGCCGGGGTGGACGTCGAGGCACCGTCCTCACCCGTCCCGGGGGAGGACGCCGGGGCGCTCGTGCGAGCGGGTGGGCCGGGAGCGGTGGTCCGAGGTCCGGGCTCGGGCAGCGGAATCGGCTGCTCCGGTGGGGTGGCCGAGACGTCGGTGGCGGGGGCCAGTGGGACCAGCAGGGAAGGGTCGACCACGAACGTGGCCTCGTGCTCCGCCAGCCCGTCCAGCCAGGCTCGAGCCGGAGACTGTGCGCCGACCACGTCGAGCCAGGCCTGGGTGCGCTGCGGCCCGGTCTCGGAGTTCAGCTCGGGGTCCGGTGGCACGGTCAGCGGCACCACCCAGGAGACGTCGAGCGGATCCTGCACCGTGGCGTCACCGAACCAGGGCAGCACCGTTCGCAGCTCACCCAACCCGAAGCCATCGCCCGCGCTGGCTTCCAACCGCAGGGGCAGGGAGGCGAACGCAAACGGCGGATCGACCTCACCGGAGGGCACAAAAACCAAGAAGTCCCGCCCTTCACCCGGCGGGAGCGGCCGCCCGAGCCCGGCCGCCCCGAGCAGCCGGGTGGTTTCGACGTCCTGGTTGCCGCTGATCCACCCGTCGAGCGCCGCGGCGGTGTCCAACGGTTGGTATGCAGTCAGCAGCCGGACCTGGTCCATCTGCACGGTGGCATCGGAGACGTTCTCGATCCGCCCGCGTACTGCCCACGCCCGACCAGGCTGCAGCACGGTGGGCACCACCCGATCGAGGTGTAGCTCGATCCGTGGAGTGTCTTGTGCCGGCAGTAGCCTGGCCGATCCGGCCTGAGCCGACGTACCGCCCAGCAGGGACGGCATACCGATCAGCAGCGCCAGCAGCAGCACGAGCACGGGGAGCTGAGCGCCACGGACGCACCAGTGCCCAGCAGGGGACGCGGTCATTCGACGGGGCACGGGGGGTGGGCGATCCGGGGCGTTCAGGCCGGGCCCACGAGGCGCTGCCAGGCCAGTCGGGCGATGCGACGCTCGTTGGGAAACGTCAGCATGCGATGGGCCTCGTCGAGATGCACCCACGCGGCGTCGATCGCCTCGTGGTCGGGATCGTTCTCGATGGTCAACGAGCCACCGGTGGCCTCGAGAAGGTAGTGGTAGACCATCTTGTGAATCCGGTGCTCGGGCGTGGAGAACCAGTATTCGATGGTCCCGAGGGTGATCAACGCTCGGCCGATGATGCCGGTCTCTTCAGCTACTTCCCGCTCGGCGGTCTGCTCCAGGGTCTCCCCGGCCTCGACGTGTCCTTTGGGCAGGCACCATTCAATCCGTTGACTGCGGTTGCGGCGGGCGATCACCGGCATCCTGGCTCGTCCCTGGAACACATCGACAACAACGCCGCCTGCTGACGTCTCCTGCAACGACACGCTCCGCCGGGTAGGGCGGGTAGGGCGCGGCGCGATAGTCATCGGCCCACTGTATCGAGCGGGTCATTGCGCACGCTGGGATCTGTGCTGATGTCGCCGAACGGTCGCCTCCGGGCCGTAGGGTAGGTGACCGTGTCTGACTCCGTGGCTCACGCCGAACTGCTGGCTCGCGCGGTGCGACACCTCTCGTCCACGCTGGATTCGGTCACGGATCTGAGCGCGGCGTTCGCCGCCGAAGGCCACGAGTTCGCCCTGGTCGGCGGACCGATCAGGGATGCCTTCCTCGGGCGCAGGTCACCGGACCTGGACTTCACCACCTCTGCGCGCCCCGAGCAGATCGAGCCGATCCTGCGCGGCTGGGCCGATCACATCTGGGACGTGGGTCGAGCCTTCGGAACCATCGGGGGGCGTCGCGGTGACCAGATCGTGGAGGTGACGACCTTCCGGGCAGACGCTTACGACGAAGAGTCGCGCAAGCCCGTGGTCGCCTTCGGGGACTCACTATCCGATGACCTGGTTCGACGGGACTTCACCATCAACGCGATGGCCCTGCGACTGCCGGAGCGGGTCTTCGTCGATCCGCACGGCGGCTTGGACGATTTGGCGGCCATGGTGCTGCGCACCCCGCACACTCCACAGATCTCCTTCACCGACGATCCGCTACGGATGATGCGTGCCGCCAGGTTCGTCTCGACCTTGGGTGTGCACCTGTCCTTCTCGGTGGCCGAGGCGATGTCGCAGATGGCTCAACGACTGACGATCGTGTCGCCGGAGCGCGTGCGCGAGGAGCTCAACAAGCTCCTCCTCGGCGCCGACCCACGCGCCGGCCTCGAGGTGTTGGTCGACAGTGGTCTGGCGGCGGTGATGCTGCCAGAGGTGCCCGCCCTGCAGCTGGAGGTCGATGAGCACCACCGGCACAAGGACGTCTACGAGCACTCCCTGCAGGTCCTCGACCAGGCCATCGCGGCGGAGAGTCCGCCGGAGGCCACGGGCCCGGACGACGTGCCGGGCCCCGACCTGGTGTTGCGGTTGGCCGCGTTGCTGCACGACATCGGCAAGCCGGACACCCGTCGGTTCGAGAGCGGCGGTGGGGTCAGCTTCCACCATCACGAAATGGTCGGCGCCAAGCTGACCCGGGCGCGGATGCGCGCATTGCGCTACGACAAGGACACGATCAAGGCGGTGTCCCGCCTGGTCGAGCTGCACTTGCGTTTCCACGGATACGGCGGCGGAGAGTGGACCGACTCGGCCGTGCGCCGCTACGTCACCGACGCCGGGCCCCTGCTCGGGCGGTTGCACCGACTGACCCGCTCGGACTGCACCACCAGGAATCGGCGCAAGGCAGCTCGGCTCTCGGCCGCCTACGACGACCTCGAGCGCCGCATCGACACCCTGCGCACGCACGAGGAAATGGAGGCGATCCGGCCGGAGCTCAACGGCAACGAGATCGCTGAGGTGCTGGGCATCGCCCCCGGTCCCCTGCTGGGGCGCGCCTACAAGCACTTGCTGTGGGTGCGGATGGAGCGCGGCCAGATCGGGCGCGACGCGGCGATCGAAGAGCTGCGTGCCTGGTGGGCCGAGCAGGAGGAGTCCGCAAGGCCCTCCTGAGGCCACCACGGCGATGACGGAGCACAATGGGGGGATGCGTTGCGTCATCGTCTCCGAGCACGGCGGCCCCGAAGTCCTCACCCTTACCGAACGAGATCGGCCACGTCCGGGGCCGGGCGAGGTGGTGGTCCAGGTGGCCGCTGCCGGGGTCAACTTCATCGACATCTATCAGCGTTCCGGTGCCTATCCGATGTCTCTGCCCTACATCGTTGGCTCCGAGGCGGCAGGTACCGTCAGCGCCGTAGGGCCTGGGGTGGACCGCTTGGCCGAGGGAGATCGGGTGGCCTGGGCGATGGTGGCGGGGACGGGCGGCTGTGAGTATGCCGTGGTGCCGGCCGAGCAGGCGGTGCCGGTGCCGGATGGCGTCGAGTCTCGGGATGCTGCAGCGGTGATGTTGCAGGGCATGACGGCGCATTATCTGGTCGAGTCCACCGTCACGGTGCGGGCGGGACAGGTGGCGCTGGTGCATGCAGCGGCCGGCGGCGTGGGGTTGCTGCTGTGCCAGATGTTGGCACGCAAAGGCGTCCGAGTGATCGGCACGACCTCGACCGCGGCCAAAGCCGACCTGGCGCGAGCCGCCGGGGCCGACGATGTCCTGTTGTATCGGCATACCGCCGGGGGTGAGGCCACCACGTCCGTGGATCTGGTCGAGCAGGTGCGCTCGCTCGTCGGGGCCGGCGGCGTGGACGTCGTGTATGACGGGGTGGGCAAGGACACGTTTGACCAGGGGCTGACCGTGCTCAAGCCGCGCGGAACGATGGTGCTCTTCGGGGCGGCGAGCGGCCCTGTGCCGCCGGTCGACCCAC
>JBASAZ010000107.1:0-40284 GCA_049650845.1 Ornithinimicrobium sp. | reverse complement strand
GTGCCGTTCATCCCCTACCTGACCGGCCAGCAGACCCCTCCGTGGCCCCGGGCGACCTCGGTGCAGAAATGTGTGCGCACCCTGGACATCGAAGAGGTCGGCAAGACCACGCGGCACGGCACGTTCTTCCAGATGAACGGAAACTTCTCCTTCGGTGACTACTTCAAAGAAGGAGCGATCAGCCACGCCTGGGAGTTCATCACCTCCCGCCAGGACGACGGTGGCCTCGGCTTCGACCCCGACACGGTGTGGGTGACGGTGCTCGAAGGGGACGAGGAAGCCATCGAGATCTGGGGTCGGGTGGCGGGTCTGCCGCCGGAGCGCATTCAACGGCGCGGACTGGCCGACAACTACTGGCACACCGGGGTCCCCGGTCCGGGTGGTCCGTGCAGTGAGATCTACATCGACCGTGGGGCCGAGTTCGGAGCCGACGGTGGTCCGGTGGTCGACGAAGACCGGTTCTTGGAGATCTGGAACTTGGTTTTCATGCAAGAAGAGCTGTCGGCGGTGCGCTCGAAGACAGACTTCGACGTCGCCGGTGAGCTGCCCAGCAAGAACATCGATACCGGCATGGGGTTGGAGCGGGTGGCCTACCTCCTGCAGGGGGTGGACAACCTCTACGAAATCGACGAAGTCTATCCGGTGATCTCGGCTGCCGAGGATCTGAGCGGCAAGCACTACGGCTCGAACGAAGCAGACGACGTCCTGCTGCGCGTGGTCGCCGACCATGTGCGCTCGTCGCTGATGTTGATCGGCGACGGGGTCACCCCCTCGAACGAAGGCCGCGGTTACGTGTTGCGTCGCCTGCTGCGGCGCGCCGTGCGCTCCATGCGCTTGTTGGGCGTCAGCGGTCCGTCGCTGCCCGCGCTCCTGCCGGTGAGCCGCGACGTGATGGCCGGGTCCTATCCTGAGCTGGCCACCCAGTGGTCGTCGATCTCGAAGGTGGCCTACGGCGAAGAAGAAGCCTTCGCACGGACCCTGTCCAGCGGAACGGTGATGCTCGACGCCGCAGTATCCCGGGCCAAGAGCGCCGGCTCAGGGGCTCTGGGGGGAGCCGAAGCCTTCGCCTTGCACGACACGTACGGATTCCCGATCGACCTGACCCTGGAGATGGCCGCAGAGCACGGAGTGGCGGTCGACGAGGCCGGCTTTCGGCGCCTGATGGGTGAACAGCGGGACCGGGCCAAGGCCGACGCCCGATCCAAGAAGTCCAGTCATGGCGACACGACGGCATACCGAAGCATCGCGGACGCCCTGGGATCGGCGGTGACCTTCACCGGCTATGACCAGACACAAACCGAGGCGCGAGTCGCTGGTCTGCTGGTCGACGGATCGAGCGTGGCTCGGGCAGGCGCGGGTGAAGACGTGGAGATCGTGCTTGACCGGACGCCGTTCTACGCCGAGGGCGGGGGACAGCTCGCCGACGCGGGGCTGATCCAGCTCGCCGGGGGGGCGATCGTGCATGTGCGCGACGTGCAATCCCCGATCAAGGGTGTGATCGTCCACCGAGGGACGGTGCGCGAGGGCGAAGTGGGTGCCGGTGAGCAGGCCCTGTCGTTGGTCGATGTCGAGCGCCGACGTGCCATCTCCCGTGCGCACACCGCCACCCACATGGTCCACAAGGCCATCCGGGAAGCTCTTGGTGAGAGCGCCACCCAGGCCGGGTCGGAAAACGCACCAGGCCGGTTCCGCTTCGACTTCAACGCCACGTCCGCGGTGCCGCCGTCCGTGCTGACCGACGTCGAGGCGCGGGTCAACGCGCTGCTGTTGGACGATCTGCCCGTGCGCGCCGAAGTCATGACGCCACAGCAGGCGCGGGAATCCGGCGCTATGGCGCTGTTCGGTGAGAAGTATGGCGATGAGGTCCGTGTGGTCTCAGTCGGCGACTGGGCCAGCGAACTCTGTGGCGGAACCCACGCTCAACGTTCGGGACAACTCGGCGTCGTCAAGCTGATGGGGGAAGCGTCGATCGGCGCGGGGGTCCGACGGGTCGAGGCGCTGGTGGGCGCAGACGCCTATCAGTTCCTCGCCCGCGAGCACGCCATCGTGGGACAGCTGAGTGAAGCGCTGAAAGCCCGACCGGATGAGCTAGCCGACCGGGTCCAGGCCATCGTGCTGCGGTTGAAAGAAGCCGAGCGGGAGATCGCCGTTGCGCGCCAGCAGTCGGTGCTGTCCGCCGCGGGGAGTCTGACCCAACACGCCCACGACGTCGGTGGGGTGACCTTTGTCGGCCACGACGCCGGAGACGGCGTGAGTGCCGACGACGCTCGACGCCTGGTCAGCGACGTTCGCGGGCGACTGGGTGAGGATAGGCCTGCCGTCGTGGCCGTGACCGCGAGCACCAACGGACGACCGGTCGTGGTCATCGGCACGAACGGGTTGGCGCGCGAGCACGGGGTGTTGGCCGGTGACCTGGTCAAGGTCGCTGCAGCAGAGCTCGGGGGCGGCGGCGGTGGCAAGCCCGACATGGCACAAGGCGGCGGAAACGACGCCAGTAAGACGGGGCACGCGCTGAAACGCATCGAAGAGTCCATCGGGGATCGCGTCAGCGCGCACACGTGAGTCGCCGTGGAACGCGCTTGGGCGTCGACGTCGGAGAAGTACGGGTCGGCCTGGCCGCCAGCGACCCCGACGGGCTCATTGCCACTCCGGTGGCGACGTTGAGCCGTGACCAGGAATCTCTGGCTGACGTCATCGTGATCGCCCAGCAGGCCCACGAGCGCCAGGCGCTCGAGGTTGTCGTCGGTCTCCCCAGATCCCTGAACGGCACCGAGGGGATCGCCGCCGAGCGCGCTCGCCGTTACGCTGCGACCTTGCACGCCCGTCTCGACGGGATTGCCGTGCGGTTATGGGACGAACGACTGAGCACCGTCGACGCGCATCGGGCACTCGCCGCCAGCGGCGTGCCGGGGCGTCGACAACGACAGTCGATCGACCAGGCCGCCGCAGTCTTGATCCTGCAGTCGGCCCTGGATGTCGAGCGCAACACCGGAAAACCCGGCGGTGAGGTGATCGGCGGCCGAAAGCCCCGACGCCCACGTGCCGCGACCACTACGAAGGAAGGCAACCGTGAGCCAACCTCCTGAAGACCACGCACCACCCCCGTCGTCCCGGGGCGACTATGGCGGCCCCACCGGTGACCACGGCAGCGATGCCGACCACGCTCAGTCCGATGAGGCCTCCCCCGTCGAGGAGTTCGACGACGTCGAGATCGCCGACGAGCGTCACGATCTGTTGATCGGCTCACCCGATGCCGTGGAAAGCCACGACGAGCACGAGGGACATCATCGTCGGCGGTCCCCCCTGGTTCGGTGGGGTGCCATTGCGGCGGCGCTCGCGGTCGTGGCTATCGGCGGTTACTTCGCCGTGCAGGTGATCAGCGGGCTCCTCCCGTCGTTCAGCGGCGGCGGTGAGGATGTGCAGGACTATGCCGGCCCCGGTGACAACGAAGTGTCTATTGAGGTGCCCGAGGGGGCCGGAGGCGGACAGATCGCCGAGATCTTGGCCGAGAACGACGTGGTGGCCAGCGCTCCCGTCTTCGCCGCCGCCGCGGCTGTCGACGATCGCTCGGTCAATATTCAACCAGGGTCGTATCGCATGCTCGAGCACATGAGTGCCCAGGGAGCCCTGGAGCGCATGCTGGATCCCGAGTTCCGCGACGCTAACGGTGTGACGGTCCGGGAGGGTCTACGCAAAGACGAAGTGTTCGCGCTGCTGGCCGAGCAGACGGGCAACGACGTCGCGGATTACGAAGCGGTTGATCCCGCCGAGCTCGCACTGCCGGCAGCCGCCGACGGGGAGATGGAGGGCTATCTGTTTCCGGACACCTACGCCTTCGGTTCCGACGACACCCCGACCGAGCAGCTGAGACAAATGGTGGACCTCGGCAAACAGAAATACGCCGAGCTCGGTCTTGAGGGGGATGCCCTCGACGAGGCCATCATCAAGGGGAGCCTCATCCAGGCCGAAGGCTCCTTCAGCGACGATCTGCCCAAGATCGCCCGGGTCATCGACAACCGACTGGCTGCTGATCAGCCCCTGGGCTTCGACTCCACCGTGCACTACATCTTCAAGGAGCGCGGACGTGCAGGCACGACCGACGCGCAGCGGGCCAGTGACAGCCCATACAACACCTACAAGGTCGTCGGTCTGCCACCTGGGCCGATCAACAGTCCGGGAATAGCTGCGGTCACCGCGGCCATCAACCCAGCCGAAGGGCCCTGGCTCTACTTCGTGACCACCAATCCCAACACCGGCGAAACCAAGTTCGCCGTCACCTTCGAGGAGCACAACCAGAACGTCGCTGAGTTCCAGCAGTGGTGTGCCGATAACCCGGATGACTGCTGAGCCCGATCGGCGACGAGCGGGGGTCATCGGGTCCCCCATCGGACACTCGCTGTCCCCGGTGCTGCACCGAGCCGCCTACGAGGCGCTGGGGCTGAGCCACTGGAGCTATCGCCGCGACGATGTGCCGGCCGGGCATCTGGCCGCTCACCTGGCGGGCCTGGACGACACGTGGGCGGGCCTGTCGGTGACGATGCCGGGCAAGGAAGAAGCGTTGAGGGCGAGCGCCCGGGCAAGCCCACGAGCGCTGCGCACCGGTGCCGCGAACACGCTGGTCCGGGTTCAGGAGGGGTGGTGGGCCGACAACACCGACATCGATGGCATCACCCGAGCATTCGCCGAGCACGGCTGCGCGACGGCGGCCACGGCCTGGCTCATCGGATCGGGTGCGACCGCCCGCTCGGCGCTGGTGGCGCTGTCTGACATGGGGGTGGGCCGGCTCATCGTTCAGGTGCGCGAGGAGCCGCGCCGCCAGACCATCGAGCTGGCACACACGCTCTCGATGGACCTGACCGTACGCCGATACGACGAGGGTTGGCCTGAGCTGGCCACCGTCGATGTGGCGATCAGCACCGTGCCGTCCGGCGCGTCGGTGCCGCCAGCCGGAGGTATGCCGAGTCCGTCCTCGGCGCAACCGCGGGCCCGGTCAGCGGGTCCGGTAGCGATGGACGTGGTCTATCACCCCCGGCAGACCCCCTGGGCCAGAGCTGTGTCCACCATGGGCGGACAGCTGGTTGATGGGTCTGCCATGCTGCTGCATCAGGCCGCAGTGCAGGTCGAGCTCATGACCGGATGTGCGGCGCCGGTGGCCGCCATGCGCGCAGCACTGAACACTGCACTAGCGGCAAGGGGGTAGTCATCGAGACGCTATTGGTCCCGGGGATCATCTTCCCAACCCTCGTCGGTGTGCTCGCCGGGGTGTTCGGCATCTGGGTCGGTCGGTGGTTGCGGCTGGCGACCTATCGCAAGCCGGACGAAGAAACGATGCCGCTGCCGGGGTCGCGCTGGTGGGTTGCCCCGGTGCTGGGGGCGCTGGCGTGGGTGTTGACCTGGCGAGCCCTGTTTGCCCCTCCGGCCCAGCTGACCGGTCAGATGTTCGATCCCGGATCCAGTGCCGGAGTGCCGTCGCCGACGCAGTTCGTCGTCCTGCTGACGCTGCTGACGGTGGGGTTGGCGTGTGTCGCGCTGGCGGCGATGGATCTGGACGTGCACCGGCTGCCCGACCGGATCATGTGGCCCACGATGGGGGTGTTGGTCGTCGGTCTGGCCTTGGCAGCCGCCCTGGGCGGGCACTGGTGGCCGCTGGCCCGGATGCTGATCTGTGCCATCGGGAGCGGGGCGTTCTATCTCACGTTGTCGCTGGTGTCGCTGGCCCGCGGATCGTTGGCCCTCGGCCTGGGCGACGTGAAACTGTCCATCGTGCTCGGGGCAGCGCTGGGTTGGTTCGGCTTCCAGAGCGTGGTGTTGGGCTTGTATGCCGGCTTCCTCGTCGGGGGCTTGGTCGCGGCATTCTTGTTGATCAGCAAAAGGGTCGGGATCGGCGGGCATCTGGCCTACGGGCCCCCGATGATGCTCGGAGCCATGATCGGTCTGTTGCTGCCCCCGGACTTGCTGACCTCGATGTTCTGAGAGGATCGGGCCTATGTTGCGTTGGCTCACCGCGGGTGAATCTCATGGACCCGCCCTGACCGCACTGTTGGAAGGCATGCCCGCCGGCGTGGTCATCTCACGCGAAGCGGTCAGCGGTGCGTTGGCGCGACGTCGGCTGGGCTATGGCCGCGGTGCGCGAATGAGCTTCGAGGCTGACCGGCTGGAGTTCGCTGGAGGCATGCGTCACGGCAAGAGCTTGGGTTCACCGATCGCTCTCCATATTGCCAACTCGGAGTGGGCCAAATGGGCCGAGGTGATGAGTCCAGAACCGGTCGAGAGTGCACAGTTGGCCAGGGCCGACGACGTCGGGGCACCGCAGGAGCTGGCCCGGAACAAGCCGTTGTCCCGCCCGCGCCCCGGCCATGCGGACCTCGTCGGTATGCAGAAGTACGGCTTCACCGAGGCTCGACCGATTCTGGAGCGGGCTTCGGCGCGGGAGACCGCCGCTCGCGTGGCTCTCGGCGCGGTGGCGGCCGCATTCTTGGAACAGGCCGCCGGCATCACGCTGGTCAGCCATACGGTCTCGATCGGATCGGCGGGGTGGGCAGGCCCGGGCTCGGACGCACCGACGCTGGATGAGCTACCCCGCCTCGCCGATGTCGAGCAGTTGGACGCCGATCCGGTGCGCACCCTGGACACGGAGCTGTCGGCGGCCATGGTCGCCGAGGTCGATGCCGCCCGCAAGGACGGCGACACCCTCGGTGGGGTTGTCGAAGTGCTGGCCTGGGGAGTCCCAGCCGGATTGGGATCCCATGTGCACTGGGACCGACGGTTGGACTCCCGGTTGGCCGGTGCGCTGATGGGCATCCAGGCGATCAAAGGGGTGGAGGTCGGGGAAGGATTCCGGACGGCCGCGCGGCGAGGCAGCCAGGCGCACGACGAGATCGAGCGGGACGAAGACGGCCAGGTGCGCCGGGTCACGCTGCGCTCCGGGGGGACAGAGGGCGGGATGAGCACCGGGTCGGTCCTGCGGGTGCGCGCCGCGATGAAGCCCATCTCGACGGTGCCGCGGGCGCTGCGGACGATCGATGTGAGCACCGGGGACGCTGCCACCGCCATCCACCAACGGTCGGACGTGTGTGCGGTGCCGGCCGCGGGAGTGGTCGCCGAGGCCATGGTGGCGCTCGTCCTGGCGGACGCGGTGCTGGAGAAGTGTGGCGGCGATAGCGTGGTCGAGGTGCGGCGCAACCTCGAGGCCTACTTGGCGGCCATCCCCGAGACCATGGCGTCGGTCAGCGATGACTGAAACGCCCAGCGCGAACCAGCAGGCGAGCCAGAGCACGAACGGTCACGGCGAGGTGCCGATCGAGCCGGGCCCGGTGGCCGTGCTCGTGGGGCCGCCTGGGTCGGGCAAGTCCACCATCGGTGCCGAGGTGGCGCGGCGACTGAAGGTCGAACTTCTCGACACCGATGCGGCCATCGAAGCGAGCCAGGGTCGCTCGATCAGCGACATCTTCGTCGACGACGGCGAGGAGACCTTTCGCGCACTCGAGCGCGTCGAGGTGCTCCGGGCCCTGCGTCGGCATACCGGAGTGCTGGCGTTGGGGGGCGGTGCGGTGATGACCAGCGACGTCGCCGATGCGCTGGTGGCCGTGCGGGGCCAGGTCGCCGTGTTCTTCTTGGACGTGGGCATCGCGGACGCGGCATCCCGGGTCGGTTTCGATGCGTCGAGGCCGCTGCTCGTCGTCAATCCGCGAGCTTCCTGGAACCGGTTGATGAAGGCGCGCCGGCCCACCTACGAACGGGTCTGCTCCGTCCACGTGCAGACGGCAGGTCGCTCGGTCGACGACATCGCCACGCAGATTCTTCGCGCGATCGAAGGCGAGCCGGACAGCGACACCGAAGACACCCCATCGTGACCGGCCCGTGCCCCACGGCTGCACCGGCGGATCACCCCGGTGGTTCCGCGACGCCTGCCGCCGTGCTGGTCGGCTCGTCGGGAACCGCTGACGTCTACCCGGTGCACGTTTCGGCCGGCGTGATCGACCGGCTGACCCGGTGGCTGCCGCCGCAGCGAAGGGTGCTCGTCGTGGCCCAACCCGGACGCGACCGTGTGGTCCAGGAGGTCCAGGAACGGGTGGACGCGGCCGGAGCCACCCTGTTCACCGCCCGGGTGCCGGACGCGGAGCAGGCAAAGGACGTGACGGTGCTGTCCGCGTTGTGGCAGCAGATGGGCCAGGCCAACTTCACCCGCGACGACCTCGTGCTCAGCGTCGGCGGGGGAGCAGTGAGCGACGTGGCGGGATTTGCCGCCGCCACCTGGCTGCGGGGGATCGACGTGATCCACCTGCCGACGTCCCTGCTCGGCATCGTCGACGCCGCGGTGGGCGGCAAGACCGGCATCAACACGGGGGAAGGAAAGAACCTGGTCGGAGCGTTCTATCCGCCGGCTGCCGTGCTGTGCGACCCCGACTGGCTGGTCACCATGCGCCGCGGCGACTACGTGTCTGGCCTGGCCGAAGTCATCAAGTGCGGCTTCATCGCCGACCCCGCGATCCTCGACCTCATCGAAGCTGACCCCGACGCGGCCACCACCCCCAGCGGCCCGGCCACCGTCGACTTGATCACCCGCGCCGTGCGGGTCAAGGCCGACGTGGTGAGCGTGGATCTGCGGGAGTCGTCTCTGCGAGAGATCCTCAACTACGGGCACACCCTCGCGCACGCCATCGAACTCGTGGAGGACTACCACTGGCGGCACGGCGATGCGGTCGCGGTTGGGATGGTCTTCGCCGCCGAGCTCGGTGTCCTCGCCGGCCGCACCCCGCCCGAGCTGGTCGATCGTCTGCGCCGGATCCTGACCTCGGTCGGACTACCCACGGCGTACCCCGCCGGCCGGTGGTCCGATCTGCGGGCAGCGATGGCCAGAGACAAGAAGTCCCGCGGTTCCACCCTGCGCTTCGTGGTGCTCGACGAGATCGGTAGTCCCGGGCGCCTCGAAGGACCCGACGAGGATCTGCTGAGTCGTGCCTACGCGGCGCTGAGCCACTAACCTAAGTCGATGTCACGAATGGTGCTGGTTCTGTCCGGTCCGAATCTGGCCGCGCTCGGCTCGCGAGAACCGGAGATCTACGGGGACCAAACCCTGTCCGATCTCCATGAGCAGATCACCACGTACGGGCTGAGTCTGGGGCTGCGCCTCGATTGCCGGCAAAGCGACGACGAGAGTCAGATCGTCGGGTGGTTGCACGAGGCCGCCAGCAACGGTACTGACGTGATCTTCAATCCCGCCGCCTTCACCCACTACTCGTATGCCGTGAGCGACGCCTGCGCCCACCTGGTCGGACGCGGTTCACGGCTGATCGAGGTGCATCTGTCCAACCCGGCCGCACGCGAGTCGTTCCGGTTGGTCTCGGTAGTGGCTCCGGTGGCCACGGGCACCATCGCCGGCTTCGGTTCGCAGTCCTACCTGTTGGCCCTTGACGCCCTGGCTGGAACACGGGTCGATCGCTGAGGCGCGTTAGACTCCCCCTGAGTCCCCAACCGCACGCCTGCTCGACCGCGCCTTCGCGCGCGCCGACGGAGCCTGCGAGCACCCGAGATCAGAGAGCAGAGCGTTAAACGTGGCATCAACGAACGAGCTGAAGAACGGCCTGGTCCTGAAGATGGACAACGGGCTGTGGCAAGTCTTGGATTTCCAGCACGTCAAGCCCGGCAAGGGACCTGCCTTTGTGCGCACGAAGTTGAAGAACGTCTTGTCCGGCAAGATCGTCGACAAGACCTTCAATGCGGGCACCAAGATCGAGACTGCCACCGTGGACCGCAGCGACATGCAGTATCTCTACAACGACGGAACCGACTACATCTTCATGGACGTCAAGACCTATGACCAGGTCCCGGTCTCCGCCGAAGTCCTCGGGACGGCCAGCAACTATCTGCTGGAGAACGCCCAGGCGATGATCGCCCAGCACGAGGGTCAGGTGCTGTACGTGGAGTTGCCCCCGTCCGTGGTGCTCGAGGTGTCACACACCGATCCGGGGCTGCAGGGTGATCGCTCGACGGGCGGGACCAAGCCGGCCACCTTGGAAACGGGCGCCGAGATCGCGGTTCCGCTCTTCTTGGAGACGGGCACCAAGGTCAAGGTGGACACCCGCGACGGCTCCTACCTTGGCCGGGTGAACTGAGCACCAGTGGCCGCTCGCAGTAAGGCGCGCAAGCGTGCCCTGGAACTCCTTTTCGAATCCGAACAGCGCGGCCTCAACGTCAGTGATCTGTTGGCGCAGCGAGTGGCAGCGCCCACAACCCAGCACCCCCTGCCGCAGTACACCGCGCAGCTGGTCGAGGGAGTGGTGCACCGCTGGTCAGAAATCGATGAGGTCCTGACGACCTACAGTCACGGCTGGCCACTGGAGCGAATGCCGTCGGTGGACCGGGCCGTCTTGCGCCTCGGCACGTGGGAGATCGTCTGGAACGACGACGTCCCGGACGTGGTGGCGATCGCCGAGGCCGTGGACCTGGTCCAAGGGATGTCGACCGATGAGTCGCCGAAGTTCGTCAACGGAATGTTGGCCCGAATCTCCTCGGTGAAACACACTCTCGAATAGCCGTTCAGATGATAGATTTTGCTTCGACCTAGTGCGTATCGCGAAGTGAGTCTCATCATGCGCAACAAAGACCGGCTGTTGTACCTGTCTCGTCTCCTCGAGTCGGCGCGTTTCGAGGTGTTGCCCACCGCCACGATCGAAGACAAGGTGCTCGAGGGGTTGCCGCCCGGTCGGACCGTCACGGTGACAGCCTCGCCCAGCCAGGGGATCGGGTCCACTGTGGCCATGGCCGAGAAGCTCGCCGGGCACGGCTACGACGCCGTTCCGCATCTCGCGGCCCGAATGATCTCCGGTCGCTCAGAACTGATCGACATCAAGGTTCGCTTGCATGAGGCCGGCATCAGAACGGTGTTCGTGCCGGGCGGCGACCAGGACCCTCCAGCGGGTGACTACGGCTGCGCGCTGGACCTGCTCCATGACCTCAGCAACCTGGGCAACCCGGGCCTGGAGGTCGGAATCACGGGATATCCCGAGACACACCCCTCGATCAACGACGACCTCACCATCCAGGCTATGTGGGACAAGCGCAAGCATGCCTCACACGTCGTCAGCAACCTGACCTTCGATCCCTCGTTGTTGGGGCAATGGGTGAAGCGGATGCGCGAGCGCGGGATCGAGCTGCCCGTCATGCTGGGGGTGCCCGGACCGATCGACCGAGCAAAGCTGTTGACCATGGCGACCAAGATCGGGGTGGGTGACTCGACCCGCTTCCTGACCAAGCACAAAGGCATCATGACCCGGCTGGCCGCGCCGGGAGGCTTCACCGGCGAGCGATTTCTCGAGACCTCGGCCCAGCACCTCGCGGCGCCGTCAGCGCGGGTGACGGGGCTGCACCTCTACACCTTCAATCAGGTAGCCGCCACCGAGAACTGGCGCAAAGACTACCTGGACCGGGTCAACGAGAAGTTGTGAGCACCTGTGCCAACGCGTGTTCCAGCCCGGTGTCGGCGGTGGGAACCACCTGCAGCGGCAACCGGAGGTATGCCGCAGCGTCCTGAGCGAGCTGCTGTAACTGAACATCGTCGGGGTCCTGCGCGAGCCACACCACCCGGGTGTAGTGCGCGAAGTAATCCTGATGCAGCTCCGGGTGCGCGTCCAACCCGAGCTCGACCAGAACCGAGCGGGTGAACGAGCGGACCAAATAGTCCGTCAGCACGTAGGTGCCCGGTTGCTCGTCAAACATCTCGCGAAGGCGGTCAGCGCCCCCGAAGACGTCGTAACAGTGCAACCCGGGCAAGCGCTGCAGACCGAGCTCGGCACACACGTCGTCAAGGGCTCCGTAGGTCCCACAGTCGGCGTAGCCGATGGCCACGGTGGAATATCGCTGCAGCAGAGGCAGCGCGGTGCTGCGCACCCGGTCGGCAATCTGCTCCGGGTGGTTGTGCAACAGGGGGGGCAGCGGCGCAATATGCACGTCCCAACCGCGCCGCTCGGCAATCTCGGCGCAGTGCCGAGCCAACGCGCCACAGGCCACAATCGCGACGCCATCCATCGGCGTTGCCACTGGGTCGACCGGTGGCTCAGCCGGGAAAGGCAAGGAGTTCGATGAAGCGGTCATTGAAGTCGGCGCGGTCGGATAGCTCAACGTAGCTCACCTCATTCAGCAGGGCCATCGCCCCCGCTCGTTCCCGCATACTCAACAGGGTCATTTTGGCACCCTCCCCGGCGACGTTACCGGCCGAGACGATGCGCAGGACCGGAACCTCCGGCACGAGTCCGATACGCACCGCCGCTGCGGGGGAGAGGTAGCTGCCGAAGGACCCGGCCAGGAGCACTTGCTGGACGTCGGCAGCCTCCAGGCTCAGGTGCTCGAGCAGCAAGGTCCATCCGGTGGCAATCGCACCCTTGGCGAACTGCAGCTCGCGAATATCGCGCTGGGACAGATAGACGCAGTCCGCAACTGCCGTCTCGGCGTCGGGTCGGTTCAGCACGAACACCCGCTCTTGGTTGACGTAGGCCAACCGGTCGGCGACATATGGGGCCACACTCGTCGCCACCTCGTCGCTGACCAGACGACCACTGGCGTCGATCAGGCCAACACGGACCAGCTCAGAGACGGCATCGACCAGGCCGGAGCCACACAAACCCTGCGGATCCACATCGCCGATGACCTGAAGCCGGACGCCGTCCGGCAGGTCGGGACCGATCTGGATCACCTCGATGGCGCCGTCCGCGGCGCGCATTCCACACCGGATGGCTCCGCCCTCGAACGCGGGGCCAGCGGGGGCGGCGGTGGAGACGATCCGATCTCCGTCGCTGAGCACGATCTCGCAGTTGGTGCCCACGTCGATGAACAACCTCGTGCGCTTGTCTCGATCCATTCCGGTAGCCAGCATTCCGGACACGATGTCTCCACCGACGTAGGCGCCGAGTGCCGGGAACACGGTGGCCCGAGCCTGCGGGTGGACCCGCAAGCCGAGTTCGGCGGCGGGAAAGGTCGGCAAGGACGTCGACGACATCACAAAGGGGGCCACTCCGAGCGGCTCGGGATCGATCCCGAGCACGAGCGCGGTCATCGTGGCGTTGCCGGCCAGCGCGACCTCGTACACCTCGTCGGGTAGGACATCCGCTTCGTGCAGGACCTCCTCGACGAGCTCGGACAGTGTGTCCTGGGCCAGCTGCCGCAAGCGTCCGGCCGCCTCGGGATCCATCATGGTGGCGCTGATTCGGGTGATCACGTCGCCTCCGAACGGTTGCTGCTTGTTCAGCATCGAAGCCACCGCAGCCGGCGTGCCCGTGCAGGTGTCCAGCAGCGTCGCCACCACGGTCGTCGTGCCGAGATCGAAGGCCACAGCGAAGGCCCGTGCGGTGGTGTCGCCCGCTTCGACGTCGATGAGCGCCTCGTCCACGATCACAGCGGTGACCTTGTAGTCGGATTCCCGCAGCACTCTGGGGATCCGTCGCAACGCCGCCAGGTCGGGTGTGAGGTGCAGATCGGGGATGGCGTCACAGATGCGTTGCAAATCGGTCCGTTGATCCTGCAGGGTCGGCTCGGCCACCTCGACGTATCGCTTCTGCAGCGCCGGTCGCAGGATCACCTGACGGCCGACGCCGACGGTAGCCGCCTTGGGCCGCGTGGTCAGTGGCGGGACCTCGACCTCGACGCTGCGGATCGCTTGGGCCAAGCAGGCCAGACGCCAGCCGTCGGCCAGCTGCTCGGGGCTGAAGGAACGATGGTCCGACCGGTGGATCGGAGCGGCCGAGTCCAGCACGCGAACCTTGCACTTCTTGCAGGTGCCGTGGCCACCGCACGTGGAGTCGATGGCCAGACCGTTCCAGCTGGCGGCGTCGAAGATGCTCACTCCGCTGGGGACGCGGACGGTGCGTCCCGAGGGTGTGAAGGACAGCTCGACTCTGCTGGCGCTGTCGTGCGGGGCACGGACGACGTCGTCGATCGGGTCGATTAACCCTTCACGGCCCAGCGTGGACATCTCGATGTCGGGCAACTCATGGATCGGCTCGCGATTCATGCGGGACTACTCACGGTTGACGGCGCTGCGTTCTCAGAACGTCGGGGAGTCCGATGAGCGGCAAGCGCGGTCACGCTGAAGCGGCTTGACGCTTGCGGTGCGCCCCGATCCAGGCCGCACCCCACTCGTCGTTGCCTAGCAACAGATCGGCTGCTTTGACCCCGGCGACGATCTGAGGGGTCCTAGTGTCCATGATCGCGCTGGTCAGACCAGCGGTCATCGCCATCGGCAAGAAAGCAGCTCCGAGGGTGTGCCGATCGGGCATGCCGAAGGACACGTTGGAGGCTCCGCAGGTCATGTTCAAGCCGTAGGTCTCCCGGATGCGCCGCATCGTCTCCATCGTGGTGTTGACCACCTCCTGGTCCGCGCCGATGGGCATGGCTAGCGGGTCGATGACGATGTCCTCGACCGCGATGCCGTACTCCTTGGTGGCGACCTGCACGATGTGCTCGACGAGTTCCAAGCGTCGATCGGCTTCCATCGGGATCTCTTCAGCGTCGTTGGGCAAGGCGATGATCGCCGCATCGTGCTTCTTGACCAGCGGCAGGATCAGGGCCATCCGGTCGTCCTCGGCGGTCACCGAGTTGACCAAGGCACGACCTTCGTATGCCTCCAGCCCGGCTTGCAGGGCCTCCACCACTGAGGAGTCAATGCAGACGGGCAGGTCCGTGATGCGCTGCACGAGGCGAATGGCCCTGTCCAGCAGGTCGGGCTCATCGGTCAGCGGGACACCCATGTTGACGTCCAGCACGTTGGCGCCGCCCTCGACCTGGGCGATCACGTCGCGCTCGATCGCCGACAGGTCCCCGGCCCGCAGCTGCTCTTGGAAGACCTTGCGTCCGGTGGGATTGATCCGCTCTCCGATCAACACGAAGGGACGTCGATGGCCGAGCACGACCTCCTTGCTGGCCGAGCGGAGCCGGGTTTCGAGCAGTTCGGCGCTCATGCGTTCACCAGGTGACGGCGCTCGGCCAACAACGCCTTGGCACGCTTGACGGTGGCCGAGGCGTCGGCCGCGTAGCCATCGGCGCCGACCGCGTCCGCATACTCCTGGGTGACCGGCGCACCGCCGACCATCACGATGACCTGGTCGCGGATGCCGGCCTTCTGCAGCGCGTTCAGGTTGGCCTTGAACATCGGCATGGTGGTGGTGAGGAACGCCGACATCCCCACGATGTCGGGCTGGTGTTCGAGGATCTTCTCCACAAACTTCTCCGGGGCCACCTGCACACCCAGGTCGATCACTTCGAATCCTGCCCCTTCGAGCATGATGTTCACCAGGTTCTTACCGATGTCGTGGACGTCGCCCTTGACGGTGCCCATGAGAAATTTTCCGACCGTTTCAACGCCGGTTTCGGCGAGGAGCGGACGCAGCCGAGCCATCGCTCCGGCCATCGCTCGACCCGCGATGAGCATCTCGGGGACGAAGAAGTCGCCGCGTTCGAATCGTGCGCCCACCTCCTCCAGCGAGGGGATCAGCGCGTCGAACAGCAGCGACTGCGGCTCCATACCCAGTTCGAGAGCGGTATTGGTCAACGACAGGACTTCGGGGGCGTTTCCGACCAGCGTTTCGTCGTAGAGCCGCTGAAGGATTTCTTCTGGTGTCATGCGGCGCCTTTCTTGTGGGTTGGGTTGGAGGTGCGCAGGAGTGAAGCGAGGCGGACGCCCTGGTCGGACAACATCTGCCCCACCTCGGCGCTGCTTTCTTGGAGTCGAGCAGTCGGGCCGGAGATGCCGATGGCGGCGATCACCGTCCCGTCCAGACCCAGCACAGGCGCCGCCAGACCACACAGCCCGATCTCGAGCTCGTCCTTGACGTACGCGTAGCCGCGCTCGCGCACGTGTTCGAGCTCCGTCACGAACTCCGCGCGGGTACGCGTCTTGGCGGTCAGCTTGGTAAAGCCTGCGCGCGGGACGCGCAGGGCCCCGAAGGCGCACAGAACGTGGCCCAGGGAGTTGGCGTGGACCGGGACCTCGACCTCGTTCCAGTCGCGGGCACGCAAGAGGTATGTCGACTCCACTTGGGCGACGTAGAACACGTTGTCGGAGCGGGCCACACCCAGATGCACCGTTTCGCCGCATTCGTCTCCTACGGCCTGCAGCACGGGCTCGGCGACGCGGGCGATCTGCGGCCAGGGGTCGTGCAAGGCGGCATACAGGGCGAAGAGCTGACCTCCGACGTAGAGCCCGTCGCTGCCGCGCTCGAGCAACTCCGTGCGTTCCAGAGCAGCAAGCAGTCGAGAGGTGGTCGAGCGGGCCAACCCGGTCGCTTCGCTGAGTTCGGTGGACGACATGGCGACGTCGGAGTGAATGACGAGGTCGATCAGCGCGGCGGCACGGTCCACCGCTTGCGTGCCCGATGAGTTGTTCGCAGAAGGTTCGACAAGCACACTTGAGTGTTTCATATAATAAAACTCACTTCCACCTGATGAGGCTAGGATGCGGAATACCCAACGTCAAGCACACCCACACCCATCAGCGGAGGTTCGCCTTGTTCCGTAACACGATGCCCCGATACGAAGTCCTGAGCCAGGACGCGATGGCCCAACTCGATCAGGGCTGGCGCAAGCTCGTGACCGAGATCGGCGTCGAGTTCGACAGCGAACAGGCGCTCGAGATGTTCCGCAAGGCCGGGCAGAAGGTGGAGGGGCAAGCCGTCTTCTTGGACCCCGAGTTCGTCCTGGAGCAGGTAGCCAAAGCGCCGTCGGAGTTCGACATTCACGCGCGCAATCCGGCCAACAACGTGCACATCGGCGGTGACTCGATGGTCTTCAGCGCGGTGTACGGCCCCCCGTTCGTCCGCGAAGGCTCGCTGCGGCGGGATGCCACGATGGATGACTTCCAACGGTTCGCCAAGTTGGCGCAGTCCTTCTCGGTGATGGATTCCGCCGGTGGGGTGGTCTGCGAGCCGAACGACACCCCGCTGGACTCGCGCCATCTGGACATGACCTACGCGTTGCAGTCCCTGACAGACAAGATCTACATGGGCAACGTGGTCTCGGGAGTCAACGCCGAGGACACGATCGCCATGGGGTCGATTCTGTTCGGCGGACGCGACGTCATCGAGAAGGCGCCGGTGTCGATCTCGCTGATCAACTGCAACAGCCCACTGCGTTGGGACGAGCGGATGCTCGAGTCGTTGTTCGCCTACGCCGGCGCCGGCCAGCCGATCGTGCTCACCCCGTTCATCCTGATGGGGGCCATGTCACCGGTCACCATCCCAGCCGCGCTGGTGCAGCAGATCGCCGAAGCGCTGTCGGGGATCACGTTGGCCCAGATGGTCCGCCCCGGCACCCCCGTCGTCTTCGGCTCGTTCCTGTCCAACATCGACATGCAGTCCGGTTCGCCATCGTTCGGCACGCCGGAGTCAGGGATGGGACTGTGGTGCACCGGGCAGATTGCGCGGCACTTCGGCTTGCCCTTCCGCTCCGGCGGCGGGATGACCTCTTCACAGGTGCCGGACGCCCAAGCAGGCTACGAAGCCCTGATGACCATGCTGCCGACCTTCCTGGCCGGCGCCAACTTCGTCATGCATAGCGCGGGTTGGCTCGAGGGCGGACTGGTGGCCTGCTTCGAGAAGTTCGTCATGGATGTCGAGCTGATTCAGATGCTGCAGGCTGAGTTCACGCCATTGGAGATCAACGAAGGCACCCTCGCCTTCGACGCGCACCAAGAGGTCGGCCACGGAGGCCACTTCCTCGGGGCCATGCACACGATGGAGCGCTTCCGCACGTGCTTCTACCGACCGATGCTGTCCTCCTCGGAGAACTTCGAACGATGGAGCCGTGGGGGTGGGGTGGACGCCGCCGGTCGGATGAGTGCGATCTTCGCCGCCCGCATCGAGGCTTACGAAAAGCCCGAGCTCGATTCCGCGATCGACCAGGAGCTTCAGGATTACGTGGCTCGCCGCCGGGCTGAGCTCGGCGACTGAGATCAGCGCGGGGGCCCGGTCGCATCGACGAGATGCGTCCGGGCCGGTCCCGTCTGAGTCAGCGGAAGACGACGGTCCTGTCGCCGTTCAGCAAGATCCTGCTCTCGCTGTGCCACCGCACCGCGCGCGAGAGCACTTGGGCTTCAACGTCACGACCAGCTGCGGCCAGCTCGGCGGAGTCGTGTCGATGATCCACTCGCATGACGTCCTGCTCGATGATCGGCCCCTCGTCCAGATCCCCGGTCACGTAGTGCGCGGTCGCGCCCACGAGCTTCACGCCGCGCTCGAAGGCCTGGGTATAGGGCCGGGCGCCCTTGAAGCTCGGCAGGAACGAGTGATGAATGTTGATTGCCCGACCGGAGAGAGCCCGCGACGTCTCGTCGGTGAAGATCTGCATATAGCGGGCCAGCACCACGATGTCGACCTCGAGGCGCTCAACCAAGGCCAGCATGTCCGCCTCCGCAGCGGCCTTGGTTTCGGCCGTGACGGGGAGGTGATGGAAGTCCACGCCGTAGGACTCGGTGAGTGCGCGAAGGTCCTGGTGGTTGGAGACCACACCCACCACGTCGATCTGCAGCGCGTCTCGGCTCCAGCGGAACAGCATGTCGTTGAGGCAGTGCCCGAACCTCGAGACGAGAATCAGGGTTCGGTAGGGCTTGCGGGCCTCCCAGAGGTTCCACGTCATGGCGAACTTGTGGGCAATCTCGGCGAACCCGACGCGCAGCTCGGCGATGCCGATGTCCGCGTCGGAAACGGTAAAGCGGACGCGCATGAAGAACTGCGCCGCGAAGGGGTCCTCGAACTGCTGGCTTTCCACGATATTTCCGGCGTGCTGAACGAGCAGGCCGGTCACGGCATACACGATGCCGGGCCGGTCAGGGCAGGCGATGGTGAGAACGTAGGCGGGATCGTCAGTGGGACGTGGCATGGGCGCGGCTCCAGGGTCATGAGGTCTCGTTGTTGCGTGAGCTGAGACGTATTCTGCGATACGCAACAGCATGTGCGCTAGCGTATGGTCATGGCGGATTCTTCGGGTGCCGGACTGGTGCAGTCGGTGGACCGTGCCCTCAGTGTCCTGACGGTGTTGGCCAGAGTCGGCGAGTCCGGGGTGACCGAGATCGCTCGTGAGCTGGGTGTGCACAAGAGCACCGTGTTCCGCTTGGTGGCCACATTGGAGGCGCACGACCTCGTCGAGCAGCACCTCGACCGCGGAAAGTACCGCCTCGGCGTCGGTGTTCTGCGCCTGGCGGGAGCGACGAACGCCCGGCTCGACGTGGTGCAGGAGGCCCGTCCCATCGCTCGCGACCTGGCGGCTTCGACCGGCGAGACCGTCAACCTCGCGATCTTGTCCGAGACGTCGGCGCTCTACGTCGATCAGGTGGCCGGCCCGTCCGGGATCCAGCCGCACAACTGGGTAGGTCAGCGTATTCCGTTGCACGCCACCTCAAACGGCAAGGTCTTGCTCAGCGAGCTCGACGCCACCGAGTTGAGCACCCATGTGCCGAGGCTGCCGGGCTATACGGACAGAACCATCACCTCGCGCGCGCAGTTGCGCGGCCAGCTGGTCGAGGTTCGCCAGCAGGGGTTCGCCGTGGCCATCGACGAGTTGGAAGTGGGGCTGACGGCGGTCGCGGCACCGGTGCGTGATGCCTACGGGGATCTCATCGCTTCACTGAGCGTGTCAGGGCCCTCGTTCAGGTTGGGCAACGAGCGCATCGCGGCGCTGGTGCCGGTGGTCGTCTCAGCGGCGCGCGACATCTCCGACCGGATGGGAGCGGCCACGCCGGGAGCCGCAACCGCTGGCTGACCTCGGCGGCGTATCACGCAACATTCCGAGAAGGCCTTGACAGCCGGTGATGGCCCAACGACTCTAGGCTGAGCACAACGCACGTGCTCCACCGTCCGTGCACGACCGGCTACGACGCCCCTCGTCTCGGTTCTGGGCCGGCGTCACCACTGTGGACCCCGCGTGGGGTCGGAACGGGAGCACGCATGTCAACCACGACGCGCAAAGACTCACCCGAAGGCAGTCCCGGCGAGCGGGCACCTGCGCAGAGTGCGTTCGGTTCCATCGACACCGTGGTTTTCGGTGGCGGCTTCGCGCTCGTCCTCGCGTTCGCACTGTGGGGCATCTTCGGCACGGAGAGCCTGAAGGTGGCCGCTGATGCCGGCCTGAACTTCGTCACCAAGTACCTCGGCTGGGCGTTCATCGTGGCTGGGGCAGGCTTCGTCTTGTTCGCCTTGGTGCTGGCCTTCAGCCGCTACGGCCGGATCCGACTGGGCACGGACGACGAGCGCCCTGAGTTTACGACGTCCTCCTGGTTCGCGATGATGTTCGCTGCGGGGATGGGCATCGGCCTGGTGTTCTTCGGGGCGGCCGAGCCGCTGTCCCACTTCACCGCTCCGCCGATGGGGCTCGCCGAGGCCGGATCCGACGACGCTGCGCGCCTGGCAATGCAATACACCATCTTCCACTGGGGCCTGCATCCATGGGCCTTGTATGCCGTGGTGGGACTCGCGCTGGCCTACACCTCGTTCCGCAAGGGCAACCCGAACCTGCTCAGTTCCATCGTGATGCCCAACCGCCCGGTCGACGCCCCGGCGCGGCGAGCCATTGACACGTTTGCCATCTTCATCACCGTGTTCGGGGCCGCCACGTCGCTGGGTCTGGGAGCGTTGCAGATCAACAGCGGGCTCAACAGTGCATACGGGGTCACCAAGAGCAACACGGTCGCCATCATCGTGATCGTGGTCCTGGCCATGATCTTCGCCATTTCTGCGGTCAGTGGGGTCGGCAAGGGCATCAAGATCGTCAGCAACATCAACATGGGCCTCGCCGGCGTGTTGGCGCTGTTCGTGCTGATCTTGGGCCCGACGTTGGTCATCGTCAACACGTTTGTGGAGATGATCGGTGACTACGGCACTCAGATCGTCCCGATGAGCTTCCGCACCGGGGTCTACGGCGGCCAGGAGTGGCTGCAGGGTTGGACCCTGTTCTACTGGGCATGGTGGATGTCCTGGGCACCTTTCGTCGGCACCTTCATTGCCCGCATCTCCCGCGGTCGCACCATTCGACAGTTCGTGGTGTGTGTGCTGTTGGTGCCCACCCTGGTGAGCTCGGTGTGGTTCTCCATTCTGGGTGGAACGGCGATCAACCTGCAGGAGAACGGGGTGGATCTCGCCGGTGCCGAGACCAACGAGGGGCGACTCTTCATGATGCTTGACCAGTTCAGCCTCAGTGCGGTCACCGCCACGCTCGTGGTTCTGCTGATCACGTTCTTCTTCGTCTCCTCCGCCGACTCGGCTTCGGTGGTGCTGGGGATGCTGTCTTCCAAGGGGAGCATCACGCCGCACCGCAACGTCGTGCTGTTGTGGGGGGCGATGATTGCCGTGACGGCCATCGCGCTGCTGATCGCCGATGGTCTGACCGTGATCCAGCAAGCCGCTGTGGTCATTGCGGTGCCGTTCCTCGTCCTGCTCGTCGCGGTCTGCGTGCAGCTCATGCGGCAGCTGCGAGAGGAGCCTGTGGTGTCGACTGTTCCCGAGGGTGTGTACACCGCCTTGTACGAGGAGCTGGGCGCAAGCCGACAAGACGTCGACAACTCGATCGCCAAGCATCGTGAGTCCGCTGAGGACTCGACCTAGGGCACCGAGCGCGCCCAGCGCACCGTCGCACGAGTGTGGCCCTTCGCGATTGCGGGGGGCCACAGTTCGTTTCGTAGACGAACGCACCCACCCCGCGAGGAACGCACCCGCCACGGTTGACACTGCTGCTTCGTCGACCCACAATTAAGTGTGCCGCATGACGCACATCGTTGCACAATACGCAACATGGCGTGAGGTGGTCGCTACGTCACCACGCTCGCTCTCCCGAAGGGTCGCCATCCATGGCTTCGGTTCCATCCTCCGCCCGCGTCGTCGTGATCGGCGCCGGCATCGTCGGCAACAGCCTCGTGCACCATTTGGCCCGGCTGGGCTGGACCGACATCGTGCAGATCGACAAGGGCGCGTTGCCCAACCCGGGTGGATCGACCGGCCACGCCTCCAACTTCATCTTCCCGGTGGACCACTCCCGGGAGATCACCGACCTGACGCTGGACAGCATGAAGCAGTACGACGAGATGGGGGTGATGGTGCAGCCGGGCGGCTTCGAGGTGGCCCGCACCGAGGAGCGGATGGAGGAGCTGCGGCGCCGGATGTCGTCAGCCAAGGCGTGGGGGATCGCGGCTGAGATGGTCACGCCGGAACAGGTGGTCGAGAAGGTGCCCTACCTCGACCCGTCGTTGATCATCGGCGCGTTCTGGACGCCCAGCGTCGGCGTCGTCGACTCGCTGCGGGCCGGCACCATCATGCGCGAGCGCGCCATGGAGACCGGTGCCCTGACGGTCGTGCCGACCGTCGAGGTGACCGGAATGGAGGTCGAGAACGGGCGGATCAAGGCGGTCCGGACCACGGGGGGAGACATCCAAGCCGAGACCGTGGTCATCGCCTGTGGGGTGTGGAGCCCCAAGCTGGCCGCTATGGCCGGAGCCAAGATTCCGCTGACCCCGGCCGTGCATCAGATGATCAGCGTGGGTCCTGTCCCGTTGCTCGCCGAGAGCGAGGGTGAGATCGCCTATCCGATCATCCGCGACATGGACGCGTTGTGTTACGAGCGTCAGCACGGTGCCGACATGGAGGTCGGGTCCTACGCCCACCGCGCGATCCTGCATGACGCCGAAGACATCCCCTCGATCGAGGCCTCCAAACTCTCGCCCACCGAGATGCCCTTCACCTCTGATGACTTCGACCCACAGTTGGAGCAGGCCTTCGAGCTGATGCCCGAACTGCTGGGCGCCGAGGGGGCCGAGATCCGCTACGCCATCAACGGATTGTTGTCGCTGACCCCGGACGGCTCCCCGGTGCTGGGGGAGACCCCCGAGGTCAAGGGGCTGTGGTCAGCCGCAGCAGTGTGGATCAAGGAAGGCCCTGGTGTCGGTCGCGCGGTTGCGGAGTGGATGACCCAGGGTTATAGCGAGATCGACATATCTCACTCCGACATCGCCCGTTTTCACCCCCACCAGCGCACTCGCGCCCACGTCAAGGCGCGGACCGGCGAGGCCTTCATCAAGACCTACGGCATCGTGCACCCCGCCGAGCAGTACGAGTCGGATCGCGGCAAGCGGCTGTCACCGATGCACGAGTCGCAGCGCGCACTGGGCGCCGTCTTCATCGAGGCCGCCGGTTGGGAGCGTCCGAACTGGTATGAGTCGAACGCCGGACTGCTGGAGGAGTTCGGCGATGCGGTGATGCCCCGTGAGCACGAGTGGGACGCCCGCTGGTGGTCCCCGATCATCAACGCTGAGCACCTGGCCATGCGTGAGCGTGCCGGGATCTTCGACCTGTCGGCCTTCACGGTCTTCGACGTGGTGGGGCCTGAGGCACTCGAGGCGGTGCAGGGCATCATCGTCGGTCAGGCCGACGTGGCCAACGGACGGGTGATCTACACCCCGGTGCTCGACGAGAAGGGCGGGTTCGTCTCCGACCTCACCGTCATGCGGTTGGCCCACGATCACTTCCGAGTGGTCACCGGGGGCGCCCATGGCATGGTGGACCGCAAGTGGTTCGCCGACCGTATGCCGAAAGGCGGCGGGGCATCGGTTGTCGACCTGACCTCGGCCATGACGACCCTCGGAATCTGGGGGCCCAAGGCTCGCGAGGTTCTGAGCTCGATCACCCGGGACGACCTGAGCCATGAGAGTTTCGGCTTCTCGACCTGCCGTGAGATCGAGATCGACTCGATGACGGTGTTGGCCTCACGCATCTCCTACGTCGGCGAGCTGGGCTGGGAGCTGTACGTCCCGATCGAGCAGGGCGCTCGCGTATGGAGCATGCTGCTGGATGCCGGTGCGCCCCACGGCGCGGTCCCGGTCGGTATCGGGGTCTACGGCACGACCGGTCGGATCGAGAAGGGATATCGTGCCTTCTCCGCCGAGCTGGACGCCGAGCGCACCATCGTCGAAGCCGGTATGCAGCGCCCCAAGGTCAAGCAGGCGGACTTCGTCGGGCGGTCGGCATACGTGGCGCAGCGTGAGTCCGAGCCTGCCTCGGTGCTGTGCACCCTCACCGTCGAGGATCACACGTCGGCCAGCGGGACCAAGCGATACATGCTCGGGGGCGAGCCAATCTTGTCCAGGGACGGTCAGCTGTTGACCGACGGACACGGACACCACCCCTACGTGACCAGCGCCGGATCGGCTCCATCGTTGGGTAAGCACGTGTTGTTGGCCTACCTGCCTACCGAGCAGGCCGTGATCGGCACCGAGCTCAGCGTGTCCTACATGGAGGAGCTGTATCCCGTCGTCGTCGGATCGGTCGACGCGACCTCCCTCTTCGACCCCAGCAACGAACGAATCAGGAGTTAGTCGATGAGCAACATTCTGGTGTGCATCAAGCGCGTGCCGGACACCGGCGGAGAAGTGTCGCTGACCCGTGACGAGATGAACGTCGACGACGCACACCTCGGTGCCACCGTCAGTGGACACGAAGAGTGCGCCATTGAGTTGGCGGTCCAGCAGGCTGGTGAAACGGACGGTGAAGTCACCGTACTGACCCTGGGAGACGAAGACTCGATCGAGCAGTTGCGCGATGCGGTGGCCCGGGGGTGCACCAACGCGGTTCTGGTCGAAGCGGCGCCCGCTACCTTCGGCCCGCGCGACATCGCCCTCGCGATTGCCGACGTCGTGCGTGCCCATGAGGCTGCGGGGACGACCTACGACGTGATCCTGCTGGGTAACGACGCGGCCGACACCGGGGATTTCCAGGTCGGCGTGCGCCTCGGCTATGCCCTCGGGCGCCCGGTCGTCACCGGCATGTCCACCGTCAGCATCGAGGGGTCGCAGATCGTGGCCCGAGGCGACGCCCCCACCGGCGGGAGCCAGGTCTTCGAGGTCGCCCTGCCGGCGATCGTGACCGTGATGGAGGGTGGAGTCGAACCACGGTATCCCTCGATCCCCGGCCGCATGAAGGCCAAGCGGGCCAAGATCGAAACCTTCGAGCCGACCGTGCAACCACAAGGCTCGGCACGGGTCAAGCTCACCTTGCCGCCCAAACCACCCAGCCAGGTCACAATCCTCGGCGAAGGGGCCGGTGCGGCGCCCGCCGTGGCGGACCTGCTAGAAGAACTCGGGGTTCTGCGATGAGTTGCTTGGTGTTCGTTGAGTCCGTAGACGGCGCTGTGAGTGAGGTCAGCACCGAAACCCTCACGTTCGCCCGCGCGCTTGACGGGCCGGTCGACGCGCTCGTCGTGGGGGATGCCGGACCCCTGCTGGGGGAGCTGGGTGCCTACGGTGTGGCGCGAGTCTTTCAGGCGGGCGGCGAGGGATTCGAGGCCTTCGCCCCGAGTGCCTGGGCTGCTGCCGTGGTGGCCGCCGTGCAGGCGGCGGGGTCTTCAGCCGTAATCGCTGGAGGGTCGCCACGAGGCAACGAGATCATGGCCCACGTGGCTGCGCGACAAGACGTGCTCATGGCGGCCAACGTGGTGCAGATCGAGCAGGCCGCCCCGCTGCAGGTCAGCCGTCAGGTCTTCGGTGGCGCAGCCCTGGAGGTCATGCAGCTCAGCGACAGCCTCGGCGTCCTCAGCGTCGCCGGCCACGCGTGCGCCCCGGCTCCAGCAGATGCGGCCACGAACCCGGAGGTGCATGACGTGTCGGTCTCCCTGAGCGACCACGACCTGGCGGTTCGGGTGGCTCGGACCGAAGCGGGGGTCCCCGACGAATCCGGCAACCTGAAGTCGGCGAAAGTCGTCGTCGGTGCGGGGCGAGGAGCGGGCAGCGCCGACGCTTTCGGAGAGCTGGAGGACCTCACGGAACTGCTGGGCGCCTCTCTGGGTGTCTCCCGTGTGGTCACCAGTCTGGGCTGGCGCCCGCACCACGAGCAGGTCGGTCAAACCGGGAGCAGGATCTCACCGGACCTCTACATCCCGTGTGGGATCAGCGGAGCCATCCAGCACTGGGCCGGCTGCTCCAGCGCTAAGACCATCCTGGCGATCAACTCCGACCCCGATGCTCCGATGGTCACGCGGGCCCACTACGCCGTCATCGGTGACATGCACGAGATCGTGCCTGCCATCAACGAGGAGATTCGGCGCCGCGCGTCGGTGTGAGGCTGGCCCGGTTGCCGCCTCTGCCCGGTCGGCTGGTGCAGAGGGTGCCCAGTGTGACCGTATGCACCGGCAGAGCGGGTGCTGAGCGTGCAGACGGTGCCGAGTGTGACCGTATGCACCGGGATAGCGCTGCGGGACCTGCGCGGCTGTAGGGTGACCGGGAATCACCGTCCTTTAACCACCGTCCAGTGAGGCGGGGAAGGAGTGTGGGCCGATGAGCCCATTGCCTGGCCGAAGTGTGTTGACCGGCGCCGAAGTGACCCGGGCCCTTCGCCGAATCGCCCACGAAGTGCTCGAAGCCAACAAGGGCTCTGCGGACCTGGTGTTGCTCGGCATTCCTAGTCGCGGGGTCCCGCTGGCGCACCGACTGGCCGCGGCCATGCAAGAGGTCGAGGGGGACACGGTCCCGGTGGGGACCCTGGACATCACGATGTACCGCGATGACCTACGCCGTCAGCCGGTGCGCCAGGTGGAGCCGACGGCGCTTCCCGATGGCGGGGTGGACGGCAAGGTCGTGGTGTTGGTGGACGACGTGCTGTATTCGGGCCGCACCGTCCGGGCGGCGCTGGACTCCCTCGCCGACTTCGGCCGCCCTCGGATCGTTCGCCTCGCGGTGCTGGTGGACCGGGGACACCGTGAGCTGCCGATTCGCGCGGACTACGTCGGCAAGAACCTCCCGAGCGCCAAGAGCGAGCGCGTCTGGGTCCACCTGGCCGAGCTCGACGGTCACGATGACGTCCGGATCGCTCAGGAAGGCGCGTCATGAAGCACCTGCTCTCGATGGCGGACCTCACCCGTGCGGACATCACCTCGATCCTGGACACCGCCATCAGCATGCACGAGGTCCAGCATCGCGAGGTCAAGAAGTTGCCGACCCTGCGCGGGCGCACGATCATCAACTTCTTCTTCGAAGACTCCACCCGCACCCGCAGCTCGTTCGAGCTGGCGGGCAAATGGATGTCGGCCGACACCATCAACCTCACCGGCAAAGGCACCTCGGCGTCCAAGGGCGAGAGTCTTCGGGACACCGTCAAGACCATCGATGCGATGGGCGTCGACATGATGATCATCCGACATATGGCCTCCGGTGCCCCCGCGCAGATCGCGCAGTGGACCAACTGCTCCATCGTCAACGCCGGTGACGGGACCCACGAGCATCCCAGCCAGGCGTTGCTGGATGCCTATACGATGCGATCCCGAATCGGTGATCTGGCGGGCAAGCGGATCGCTTTGGTCGGTGACCTCACCCATTCCCGGGTGCTGCGCTCCAACCTGATCTGCCTGCGCACGCTCGGCGCGCGGGTCACCCTCGTTGCGCCACCCACCCTGATGCCCAGTGGAATCGGCCCCTGGTCCGGCACGGACGGATTCGACACCTCCTACGACCTGGACGACGTCTTGCCGGAGGTCGACGCGGTGATGATGCTGCGCGTGCAGCGGGAACGGATGAGTGGTGGTTTCTTCCCTACCGCCCGGGAGTATGCCGTCACGTACGGCCTGACCAAGCAACGCCTGGCTGCGTTGCCCGAGCACGCCGTGATCTGTCACCCCGGTCCGATGAATCGCGGACTGGAGATCAGTGGCGATGCCGCGGACGCGGCCCAGTCGCTGGTGCTGGAGCAGGTGTCGGCAGGGGTCGCCGTGCGGATGTCCATCCTGTACCACCTACTCGCCGGCGAAGGAGTCAGCGTATGAACACCGCCCAGCATCTCTTGATCACGGGAGCGGACCTGGCTGGTGCCGGCACAGGTGACCTGCTCATCGCCGATGGCACCATTGTCGCCGCCGGTTCGGAGGCCGCCGACGGTGCGCCCAGCGGGGTGTCCCGGCTGAGCGCCGACGGCCTGGTCGCCCTGCCCGGTCTGGTGGACCTCCATACCCACCTGCGCGAACCGGGCCGTGAAGACAGCGAGACGATCGAGTCAGGCAGTCGCGCGGCGGCCCAGGGAGGGTTCACCGCGGTCTTCGCGATGGCCAACACCTCGCCGGTGACCGACACCGCGGAAGCCGCCGAGCACGTGTTCGACCTCGGCCGGCGGGCGGGCTACGTCGACGTCTATCCGGTCGGCGCCGTCACCAAGGAACTCGCCGGGGTCGAACTCGCCGAGCTGGGCTTGATGGCGCGGTCACGGGCCGGCGTCCGGGTCTTCTCCGACGACGGCAAGTGCGTGCACGACGCCCGCGTGATGCGGCGCGCCCTGGAGTACGTCAAGGCCTTCGACGGGGTCGTTTCCCAGCACGCTCAAGACCCACAGCTGGCCGATAGCTCAGCGTGTGCCCACGAGGGCGAACTCTCCGGGCGCCTCGGCTTGCCTGGTTGGCCCGGTGTGGCCGAGGAGTCGATCGTGGCTCGGGACGTGATGTTGGCCCGACACACCGGCTCACGCGTGCATATCGCGCACGTCTCGACCGCGGGCAGCGTGGAGGTGATCCGGTGGGCCAAGGCGCAAGGGATCGAGGTCACTGCCGAGGTCACCCCGCATCACCTGATGCTCACGACGGACGTGTTGGCCACCTACGACCCGGTCTACAAGGTGAACCCGCCGTTGCGATCAACCTCCGATGTGGAGGCGCTGCGCGACGCCTTGGCCGACGGCACGATCGACATCGTGGCCACCGACCACGCCCCCCACGTCCGGGCAGACAAGGAGCACGCCTTCGCCGATGCCGCCTTCGGGATGGTGGGTTTGGAGCAGGCGTTGTCGGTGATCTGCACCACCATGGTGGCTTCCGGTCGGATGGACTGGGCCGACGTTGCGCGGGTGATGTCCACCCGGCCGGCGGCTATCGCCCGGCTGACCCGACACGGCCAGGGCTTATCGGCTGGCGCGCCCGCCAACCTCACGCTCATCGATCCGACTCGGGAGGTCCTCGTGGATGCCGCCGCGTCGCAGTCGTTGTCGCGCAACAACCCCTGGCACGGCCGCACGCTGACCGGGGCCGTCCATCTGAGCATGCTGCGAGGTCAGGTCACGGCCCGCGAGGGCCTCGTCTGGGGAGAGTCACAATGAGCTCGGACAGTGCGCTCAGCACGCCCACATCCGCCACGCCCAGATCCGCCACGCGCACTGCGGCGGTGCTCGTGCTGGAGGACGGTCGCAGTTTCCAGGGGCGGGCCTACGGCGCGGTGGGCCAGACCATCGGTGAGGCGGTCTTCAGCACCGGGATGACCGGTTATCAGGAGACGCTGACCGACCCCAGCTATCTGCGCCAAGTGGTGGTGATGACCGCTCCACACATCGGCAACACCGGGGTCAACAGCCGCGATATGGAAAGCAAGCGGATCTGGGTGGCCGGCTTCGTGGTGCGTGACCCGGCCATCCGCCCATCGAACTGGCGGTCCCAGGGTGACCTCGAGCAGGCCTTGATCGACCACGACGTCGTCGGCATCTGCGAGCTGGACACCCGAGCCCTGACCCGACACCTGCGAGATCGCGGTGCCATGCGCGTCGGCCTGTTTTCCGGCGAGCTGGCGGCACAGCCGCTGGCCGTTCTGCTGGCCCGAGTGCAGCAGGCCCCGCAGATGGCCGGATCGGCGCTGGCCGCCGAAGTGTCCACCCGGCAGACGTACGTCGTGCCCGCCTCAGGGGAGCACGGGCGTCGGTTCACCGTGGCCGCTCTCGACCTCGGCATCAAGGGAATGACTCCGGCGCTGTTGGCTCGGCGCGGGATCGATGTCCACGTGATGCCCTCCAGCAGCTCGTTCGACGATGTCGCTGCGGTGCAACCCGACGGCGTGTTCTTCTCCAACGGCCCTGGCGACCCAGCCACGGCCGACGCCGAAGTCGCCCTTTTGGAACGGGTGCTGGAAGCCCGGATTCCCTTCTTCGGCATCTGCTTCGGCAACCAGCTGCTCGCCCGTGCCTTGGGCTTGGAGACCTATAAGCTGCCGTTCGGGCACCGCGGGATCAACCAGCCGGTGATCGACAAGATCACCGGCAAGGTCGAGGTGACCAGCCACAACCACGGATTCGCGGTGGCCTGGCCAGGGGATCTCGATGAGCCTGCGCACACGGCTTACGGCTCGGTCCGGGTCTCCCACGTAGCCCTCAACGACCATGTCGTCGAAGGGTTGCAGTGCGAGGACGTGCCCGCCTTCTCGGTGCAATATCACCCGGAGGCAGCGGCCGGGCCACGCGATGCCGCATACCTCTTCGATCGGTTCCTCGACGTGCTCCAAGCCCACCAGGAAGGCGACCATGCCCAAGCGTGAGGACATCTCCAGTGTGCTGGTGATCGGCTCCGGCCCGATTGTCATCGGTCAGGCCGCGGAGTTCGACTACTCCGGCACCCAGGCCTGCCGTGTGCTGCGCAGTGAGGGGATCCGAGTCGTCCTGGTCAACTCGAACCCGGCAACGATCATGACCGACCCGGGCGTGGCGGACGCCACCTATATCGAACCCATCACCCCCGAGATCGTCGAGGCGATCATCGCCAAGGAGCGTCCCGACGCGGTGCTGGCCACGCTGGGAGGGCAAACCGCGCTCAACACGGCCATCGCCCTCGAGGCTTCCGGCGTCCTGGAGAAGTACGGCTGCCCGCTGATTGGCGCCAACACCAAAGCCATCCAGCTCGGGGAGGACCGGCAGCTCTTCAAGGGCGTGGTCAAGCGGTGCGGCGCCGAGGTGGCCCGCAGCAGCATCTGCCACACGATGGACGAGGTTCTCGCTGCGGCGGATGACCTGGGCTATCCAGTCGTCGTGCGGCCCAGTTTCACCATGGGCGGCCTGGGCTCCGGCTTCGGCTACGACGAGACGTCTCTGCGCCAGATCGCCGGTGCCGGCCTGCAGGACAGTCCGACCACCGAGGTGCTTCTGGAGGAGTCGATCATCGGATGGAAGGAGTACGAGCTGGAGGTGATGCGCGACCAGGCCGACAACGTCGTGGTCGTCTGTTCCATCGAAAATCTGGATCCGATGGGCGTGCACACCGGGGACTCGATCACCGTGGCCCCGGCGATGACGCTGACCGACCGTGAATACCAGAACCTGCGGGACATCGGCATTGCCATCATCCGCGAAGTCGGTGTCGACACCGGCGGGTGCAATATCCAGTTCGCGGTCAATCCCGCCGACGGGCGGATCATCGTCATCGAGATGAACCCGCGGGTGTCGCGCTCCTCGGCCTTGGCCTCCAAGGCCACCGGCTTCCCGATCGCCAAGATCGCCGCCAAGATGGCGCTGGGCTACACCCTGGACGAGGTCCCCAACGACATCACCGGCGCCACCCCGGCCAGTTTTGAGCCGACGTTGGACTACGTCGTAGTCAAGGTGCCGCGGTTCGCCTTCGAGAAGTTCCCCGCGGCCGACCCCACCCTGACCACGACGATGAAGTCGGTCGGTGAAGCCATGTCGATCGGACGGAACTTCGCCGAGGCCCTGAACAAGGCGCTGCGCTCCACCGAACGAGCGGGCTCCTCTTTCCATTGGCGTCGTGGCGAAACTCCGGCACGCGAGCAGGCGTTGGCGCTGATCGAGCAGGCGAAGGTGCCGACCGACGGTCGGCTGGTGTTGGTGCAACAAGCTCTGCGGGGCGGCGTGAGTGTGGAAGAGGCCCACGAGGCCACCGGGATCGACCCGTGGTTCCTGGATCAGATGGCACACATCAACGATGTCGCCGAGCAGGTCCGGGTGGCGGCTCATGAGGGCCCGGGCCGACTGCGGCCAGAAGTGCTGCGCGCCGCCAAACGGGTGGGTCTGTCCGACCATCAGATCGCCGAGATCACCGGCACGCCGGAGTCGGTCGTGCGCGGCGTCCGGCATGCTCTCGGGGTGCGCCCGGTCTACAAGACGGTCGACACCTGCGCGGGGGAGTTCGTGGCGTTGACGCCCTATCACTACTCCAGCTACGACGAAGAAACCGAAGTGGCACCGCGCGAGCGGCCCGCGGTGTTGATCCTCGGCTCCGGACCCAACCGGATCGGTCAGGGCATCGAGTTCGACTACTCCTGCGTGCACGCCTCGATGGCCTTGCGTGAGGTCGGCTTCGACACGGTCATGATCAACTGCAACCCGGAGACGGTCTCCACCGACTACGACACGTCCAGTCGGCTGTACTTCGAGCCGCTGACCCTCGAAGACGTGCTCGAGGTGGTCCACGCCGAGCGGCAGGCAGGCCCCCTGGCCGGAGTCATCGTCCAGCTCGGCGGACAGACCCCGCTGGGCCTGGCTGCGGCGTTGAAGGCTGAAGGGGTGCCGATCGTGGGCACCTCACCCGAAGCCATCCACCTGGCTGAAGATCGCGGTGCCTTCGGTCGGGTGCTCGCGGACACGGGATTGTCCGCACCGCGCCACGGGACGGCATACAGCACGGCGGATGCGGTGGCCGTGGCGGCGACGATCGGCTATCCCGTCTTGGTGCGACCCTCCTACGTGCTCGGTGGCCGGGGCATGGAGATCGTGTATGACGATGCGTCGTTGGAGCAGTACGTCTCCCGGGCCACCCAGGCCGCCCCCGAACACCCGGTGTTGGTGGACCGCTTCCTGGATGAGGCGGTGGAGATCGACGTGGACGGGCTGTACGACGGACGCGATCTCTATCTCGGCGGCATCATGGAGCACATCGAGGAGGCCGGGATTCACTCGGGGGACTCGGCGTGTGTCCTGCCCCCGATCACCTTGGGTCGCGAGGAGATGCGGCAGGTCCGCGAGGCCACCCGTCTCTTGGCCGAAGCCATCGGGGTGCGGGGGCTGATCAATGTGCAGTTCGCCTTGGCTCAGGACGTCCTCTACGTCTTGGAAGCCAACCCCCGGGCTAGCCGCACCGTGCCGTTCGTGGCCAAGGCGACCGGGGTGGCGCTTGCGGCCGCGGCTGCGCGAGTGATGCTCGGCGCCACCATCGAGGAGCTGCGTCACGAAGGCGTGTTGCCCTCGACCGCGGACGGTGGCGCGCTCCCCCCGGACGCACCCGTCAGCGTCAAAGAAGCGATCCTGCCTTTCCGCCGGTTCCGGACCCAGACGGGTCAGGCGGTGGACTCGATCCTGGGACCGGAGATGCGTTCGACCGGAGAGGTGATGGGCATCGACGTGGATTTCGGTACGGCCTTCGCCAAGTCCCAGCTGCGAGCCGGATCGGCCCTGCCGACCTCGGGAACGGTGTTCGTCTCGGTCGCCAACCGGGACAAGCGGTCGATGATCTTCCCCATCAAGCGCCTCGTCGACCTGGGGTTCGACATCCTCGCCACCGCCGGGACGGCGGACGTGTTGCGGCGCAACGGCATTACCTCATCGGTGGTGCGCAAGCACAGCGAGGGCCCGGGCCCGGACGGCGAACCCACGGTGGTTGATCTGATCACCGCCGGCGACGTCGTGATGGTGGTGAACACGCCATCTGGCCGCGATGCCCGCGCCGACGGTTACGCCATCCGGGCGGCGACCACCAGTCTGGACCGGCCGATCATCACCACGGTGCAGCAGTTGGGAGCGGCGGTCCTGGGCATCGAGGCGATGGGCGCCGGCGCGATGAAGGTGGTTTCGCTGCAGGAACACACTGCCCGCCTCGACCTGTTCAACCATCGCGGATGACCCCTGGCGTGGGCACCCGAGCCGATGCACCTTCTCGGACCCCGTTCGGTCAGCGCATGCTGATGGCGATGGAGGACCTCGGGCCACTGTGCGTGGGTATCGACCCGCACCCGGCGCTGTTGGCCCAGGCCGACCTACCGGACGACCCCGGCGGGCTCGAGCAGTTCGCCCTGAGAATCCTGGAGGCGGTCGGCGGCCAGGTCGCTGCAGTGAAACCACAGTCGGCGTTCTTCGAGCGGCATGGGTCTGCCGGGATCGCGGTGCTGGAGCGAGTGCTTCGCGACTGCTCAGCGGCCGGGACGATATCCATTCTGGATGTCAAGCGTGGCGACATCGGCTCGACCATGACGGCATACGCGCAGGCGTACCTCGTTGATGGCGCTCCGCTAGCCGCCGACGCCGTGACGTTGAGCCCGTACCTCGGCTTCGAAGCGCTACGGCCTGGGGTGGACGCGGCCGCCGCCCACGGGCGGGGAGTGTTCGTGCTGGCGCTGACCTCGAACCCTGAAGGTGCCTCGGTGCAACACCACGGCTCGCCTCCGGTGGCCGCGCAGATCATCGCGGACGTGGCGCAGGAGAATCAGTCGACTCAACTGTCGCGTCGTGGTGCGGGCCATGTCGGCCTGGTCATCGGCGCGACGCGAGCCGACGCGCTGCGCGATCTCGGGGTGCTCGATGACCTGCGGGAATCGGCGGCGATCATTCTTGCCCCTGGGGTGGGAGCCCAGGGGGCCACCGGCCGCGACCTTGCTGCCGCCTTTGCGGGTTACACCGATCACGTGCTCGCTCCGGTGAGCCGGGCCCTGCTGGCCAACGGCCTCGAGGTGGCGGCGATCCGAGCTGCGACCACGGCCCTCGGCCACGAACTGCGCGATGCGCTGCGGTGATGGCTCGTTCCGGCCGCGGCGTTTGGCACCAGCCAGCTAAATGGATACGTTTTCCTGATGGGTCGTCAGGGATCTGGCGGCGTGTGGTGGGTGATAAGGAGTGTGCCCGATGGCGAGCGACTTATCGTGAGGCTAATCTGACGGCGACGCACACAGAGGAGATCAAGAGTGGCACTACCCCAACTGACACCCGAGCAACGAGCCGATGCCTTGGAGAAGGCAGCGCACGCACGTCGAGAGCGGGCGGCCGTGAAGAATCGTCTCAAGAACTCGCAGGGGTCGCTCAAGAGCGTCATTGCCCAGGGCAAGGACGACGATGTCGTCGGAAAAATGAAGGTCTCGGCACTGCTGGAGTCGTTGCCCGGGGTGGGTCGCGTCCGTGCCGCGCACATCATGGACGAGATCGGCATTTCGCACAGTCGGCGCGTGCGCGGCCTCGGTGCGAACCAAACCGAGAAGCTGCTGGCTCGTTTCGACCAGTCCTGATCGGGGTCGGGACCGTCCGCTCGGCGACGCGGGGGGGCCGGCAATGACCGGTGGGCCCTCCCGGCTGGTCGTGCTGGCCGGGCCGACCGCCGTGGGCAAAGGGACCGTGGCTACGCGGATCCGCGAGCGACACCCCGAGGTCTGGGTATCGGTGTCGGCCACCACGCGCAGCCCGCGCCCGAACGAACGGGACGGGGTTCATTACCACTTCGTGAGCGACGCCGAGTTCGATCGTATGCGGGCCGCCGGCGAACTGCTGGAATGGGCCGTGGTGCACGGCCGGGCCAAGTACGGCACCCCCGCCGGACCCGTTCAGACCGTCTTGGCCAGCGGGAGACCCGCGCTGCTGGAGATCGATCTGCAGGGCGCGAGGCAGGTGCGCGACGCGATGCCGGAGGCGTTGTTCGTCTTCTTGGCCCCTCCCTCGTGGGAGGAGCTGGTCCAACGGCTGGTGGGGCGTGGCACCGAATCGGCCGAAGAACGGGAGGTCAGGTTGGTCACGGCGCGCGAAGAACTGGCGGCCGTCTCGGAGTTCGACGTGACCATCGTGAACGACCATGTCGACCGAGCCAGTGAAGAACTCGTATCATTGTTAGTGAATCCACCAACCAGCAGCACCAACAGAGGGATACCCACGTCGTGATTGGCACTATTGCGCATCCGGACGGCATCACCAACCCGGCCATCGACAGCCTGCTCGAGAAGGCCGACAGCAAGTACGCGTTGGTCATCTACGCCGCGAAGCGGGCACGCCAGATCAACGCCTACTACTCGCAGCTGAGTGAAGGCCTGCTCGAATACGTCGGGCCCCTGGTGGACGCGGAGCAGACCGACAAGCCGCTGTCCATTGCCTTGCACGAGATCGACCAACGCAAGCTGGCCACCACCAGCCCCGACAGCACCAGCTGAGCGTTACCCGGCCGATGCGCGTCGTACTCGGCGTTTCCGGCGGGATCGCGGCATACAAGTCGTGCGCGCTGTTGCGTCGGCTGATCACCGAGGGTCACGACGTCACGGTGGTCCCCACCGAAGCGGCGCTGCGGTTTGTGGGCGAGCCGACCTGGGCAGCGCTCTCGGGCAACCCGGTCTCGCACGAGGTGTGGGACGACGTCCATCAGGTGCCACACGTGCGGATCGGCCAACGGGCGGAGCTGGTCATCGTGGCTCCGGCAACGGCCGATGTGCTGGCCAAGGCGGCCCATGGGCTTGCCGACGACCTGCTCAGCAACGTGCTCCTGACCGCACGCTGCCCGATTCTGATGGCGCCCGCGATGCATACCGAGATGTGGCAGCACCCGGCTACCGCCGCCAACGTCGACACCCTGCGAGACCGCGGGGTCACCGTGATGGACCCCGTGTCCGGGCGCCTGACCGGCACCGACAGCGGTCCGGGACGCCTCCCGGAGCCGGAGGACATCTATGCGGCGGCGATGACGGCGACTGCTACGACGACTGCTACGACGACAACGGTGGCGCGCCGAGGCGACATGACCGGGATGCGTGTCGTGGTGACCGCCGGAGGCACGCAAGAACCGATCGACCCGGTCCGGTTCATCGGCAACCGATCGTCGGGAAAGCAGGGCTATGCCCTCGCGACGGTGGCCGCCGAGCGGGGCGCAGACGTCCTGTTGATCAGTGCCAACAGCGTCCTGCAAGACCCTGAGGACGTGCAGGTCGTGCGAGTCCAGACTGCTGCTGACCTCCAGGACACCGTCCAGCGCGCGGCTGCCGACCCGGCCTGCGACGCGGTGGTCATGGCCGCGGCGGTGGCGGACTACCGCCCAGCGGAAACGGCGACCGCCAAGATCAAGAAGGACCCCGGCTCGCAGGACGGGATCACCCTGGAGATGATCCGCAATCCCGACATCCTGGTGTCCTTGGTGCGCCAACGCGATGGCGGCCCCCGCCCCTATATCGTGGGCTTCGCGGCGGAGACCGGGGACGCGGACGGGGATGTCCTGGCCCACGCGCAGGCCAAGCTTCAGCGCAAGGGGTGTGACCTTCTCGTGGCTAATGACGTCTCTGCCGGCGCCACCTTCGGGGCCGAGAACAGCACGATCCATCTGTTGTCCCCGCATCGAGACGACGTGCAGACCATCGGGCCGGTCCGCAAGTCACAGACCGCGCAAGCCGTCTGGGACGCCGTGCTGCACGCCTGTGCGCGCGCCTGACTTTGGCCCGTTAGACTCCGCGTTCATCGCCAGCAGCCGCTGCCCCCAAGGAGATCCATTGCCTCGTCTATTCACCTCCGAGTCCGTCACCGAGGGACATCCCGACAAGATCTGCGACCAGATCAGCGACGGCATACTCGACGAGATCCTCCGCCAGGATCCGCAGTCCCGGGTGGCGGTCGAGACCATGGTCACCACTGGGTTGGTGCACGTGGCCGGCGAAGTGCGCACCACGGGGTATGCGGAGATCCCACGGATCGTGCGCGAGACCATCCTGAAGATCGGCTACGACAACTCGCACAAGGGCTTCGACGGCCGCACCTGCGGGGTGGAGGTCTCGATCGGCGAACAGTCGATGGACATTGCGGTCGGGGTGGACACGGCATACGAGCACCGCAACGGAAGCACCGAAGACGTGCGCAGCGCTCAGGGCGCCGGTGATCAGGGGTTGATGTTCGGCTACGCATGCGACGACACGCCCGAGCTGATGCCGTTGCCGATCCTGCTGGCCCACCGCTTGGCCGAGCAGCTTTCCGACGTGCGCAAGAGCGCGGAGCTGGACTATCTGCGTCCCGATGGCAAGACACAGGTCACCATCGAATACGCCGGTGACAAGGCGGTGCGCCTGGACACCATCGTGTTGTCCACCCAGCACGCCGAGGGAATCTCGTTGGAGGGACAACTCGGCCCGGACGTCCGCGCGCGGGTGATCGCACCGGTGCTCCAGGCCTGCCACGACGCGGGTGTGCGGATCGACACCACGAACTTCCGGGTGTTGATCAACCCCACCGGGACGTTCGTGGTCGGCGGGCCGATGGGCGACGCCGGGCTGACCGGACGCAAGATCATCGTGGACACCTACGGCGGGATGGCTCGGCACGGCGGGGGAGCGTTCTCCGGCAAGGACCCGAGCAAGGTCGACCGCTCGGCGGCGTATGCGTTGCGCTGGGTGGCCAAGAACGTGGTGGCGGCGAACTTGGCCAAGCGTTGCGAGATCCAGGTCGCGTACGCCATCGGCACCGCGAGCCCCGTTGGCCTCTACGTCGAGACCTTTGGCACTGAGACGGTCCCGGTCGAGGCCATCGAGCGGGCTATCGCCAGGGTGTTCGACCTGCGCCCGGCCGCCCTGGTCGAAGAGCTGGACCTGCTGCGCCCGATCTACCAGCCCACTGCGGCCTACGGGCACTTCGGCCGACGCAGCGTCGAAGGCCTGGACAATGGCTTTACCTGGGAGCTGACCAACCGGGTCGAAGCGCTGCAGTCCGCCCTCTGAGACGGGTTGGGGTCTGTCGGCGTCGTCACGTAGAACGGTGTCATGACCACATCAGGCGGCGACCAACTGGCGCTGGTGTCCTCGGCCGCCGTCGACCGCGACGGCACCGACGCTGCACCGCGCCGCGGTGGGGACCCCACCCTGGCGGTCCACCATCCGGTGGCGCACGTGGTCATCGACACCCCGTTGGCGCACCTGGACCGTCCCTTTGAATACGCCGTCTCCCTGGCCGACGAGGTGCGCGCGGCGCCGGGCGTGCGGGTCCGGGTGCGGTTCGCTGGGCGTGATCACGACGGCTTCGTGGTCGCCCGCAGCGCGGAGGCCCAGCACCTCGGCGCGCTGACGGCGATCCGTCGCGTCGTCAGTGACGAGCCGGTGCTGACACCGCACATCCTTGCGGTGTGCCGCGACGTCGCCGACCATTACGCAGGCACGGTGGCCGACATGTTGCGCCTGGCCGTCCCGCCCCGGCACGCGCAAGCCGAGCGGGATGTGCCCCCAGCCCCCACTGATCAGTCCCGTGACCCGGACGGCCAGGGTCACCGCGCCGATGCCCCGATCGCCGGTCACGCCTGGGCTGCCTACCCGGCCGGGGCCGCCCTGTTGGCTCGGTTGGCCTCCGGAGAGTCTCCGCATGCGTCGTGGCTCGCGTTGCCGGCTCAGCCAGCGGGCATCGACTGGCCGGACGCCATCGCAGACGCCGTGGCGGCGACGTCGGCCTCGGGCCGGGGGAGCGTCATCGTCGTGCCGGACCATCGTGACGTGCAGCGGGTCAGCCTGGCACTGGAGTCAAGGGTGGGCACCGATGGGTTCGTGACCCTCAGCTCCGATCTCGGGCCTGCCGCGCGGTATCGAGCCTGGCTGTCGGTGCTGCGCGGCCACCACACCGTCGTGCTCGGCACCCGCGCTGCGGCGTACGCGCCTGTGGCCGACCCAGGGTTGTTCGTGCTGTGGGATGACGCGGACGACCTCCATCGCGAACCGCGCGCTCCCTATCCTCACGTCCGCGAGATCGTGCGCACCAGGGCCGCCGCTACGGGTGCCGGTCTGCTCCTGGGGGGCTTCGTGCGCAGCGCGGAGGTCGCGTCGTGGCTCGCCAACGGTGGCGTGCGCAGCGTCCACGCCAGCCTGGAGACCGTGCGCGAGCAGATGCCGGCCATTGCCGTGGCCGGGGAGGGACACGAGGGTGCACGAGATCCGGCCGCTGCGTCTGCGCGGCTGCCATCACAGGCCTGGCGAGCCATTGCGAACGGGTTGACCCGTGGCCCAGTCCTGGTGCAGGTGCCGCGCCGGGGATACGCGCTGGGGTTGAGCTGTGCTCGATGCCGCCACCGGATCGAGTGTCCACACTGTCACGGGCCGGCCCAGCTGAGTGGGCCAGACGCAGAGCCGTCCTGTCTGTGGTGTGGACGGGACGTGTCGACCGTGGCCTGCCCGGAATGCGGCTCGACGTCCCACCGCAGCGCGGTCCGGGGAGAACAACGGACGGCATACGAAATCGGGCGGGCATTCCCCGGCTATCCGGTGTTGACCTCTAAGGCGGGACAGGTCCTGCCTCGGGTGGCGGACGAACCAGCGATCGTCATCGCCACCCCGGGCGCGGAGCCGGTGGCCGAGCGGAGATACGCGGCCACCGTGTTGCTGGACGGCTGGGCGCTGTTGGATGTGGCCGGGCTGGACAGTCCGATAGAAGCGTTACGGCGGTGGTCTGCGGCCGCGGCGTTGACCAGAGCTCGCCCCGAAGGTGGCGAGGTGGTCCTGGCGGGGGTGCCGGCCCACGGACGCGTTCGCCCGGTCGAAGCCCTGGTGCGTTGGGATCCGAGCTGGCTGGTGGGACTGGAGTTGGCCGAACGCGCCGACGTGTC
>JBASAZ010000106.1:0-8243 GCA_049650845.1 Ornithinimicrobium sp. | reverse complement strand
GTGCCCGCTCGATGCCCCATCGGAGCGAGGTAGGCGGCTCAGCGGGTTCATCCGTAGGTCCTGCCGCGCCAGGTGGGCCGACCGCGCAGCGCGCGCACGATCAGCGGGGCCATCGCCGGGGCCACCGCGGGCACCAACACGGCCTGCCAGAGCGCATACCGTCGGGTTTTCACTTCGACGAGCACGCGCTCGAGCACCCCGAAGGCCAGCGGCCATGCCCAGCGTCGGTGCAGTGGGAGCAGGGCCCAGGGCAGGGTGTATGCCGCCAGGTGGGTCGCCCATCCCGCGAGCAGAACCACCGGGGAGCCGTTGGCCATCGGCATCAACCCACGGGACAGTCCGGCGACGACCTCGGCGTAGGAGCGATACATCCGCACGTGCACCAGGTCGCCCCCCAAGGCCAGGCCGAGCTGCATCCCGCGCTCGCGGGTGCGACGGGCCAACGCGACGTCGTCGACGATCTCACCGCGCACCGCCTCGAAGCCGCCGACGTGGGCGTAGCTGCCCCGGTCGAACACCAGGCACGCCCCGTGGGCGGTGGCGGCCGAGGGGACCGGGAGGCGCAGCAGGGGGTGGGCCAGCAGGCACAGCAGCACGTTGTCGATGGTCGGCACGATGAGGTGCTCCCCGAGCGTGCGGGTCTCCTGCCGGGGAAAGACCGAGAAGACGTCGGCGCCGGACCGGGCCTTCTCGCCCACCACGGCACGCAGAGCGCCCGGCTCCAGCGTGACGTCGGCGTCCAGGAACACCAGGGTGTCTCCTCCGGCGGCCGCGGCGAGCTGGTGGCAGGCCCAGGCCTTGCCGGTCCACCCCGCCGGCAACGCCTCCCCGCTGAGCACGTGGGCGCCGGGATGGCCCGAGCGGTCGATCACGTCTTGGGCCACCCGCGCTGTGCTGTCGCTGGAGTTGTCGTCCAGGACGAGGACCTCGGCATCGTGCTCGGCCAACATCGCCGGCAGGGTGCCGGGGAGCCGGTCGGCCTCGTCCCGCGCCGGGATCAGCACCGAGACGCGGCGCAGATCGGTGGCCGCGGATGCCGTGAGCACCGGGAAGCGGGCCAGGTTAAGGATCAGGACGAGCATCTTGAGGGCGAGGAAGGACTGCACCCCTCGGTGCAGCACCGTCATCGGCGCCACGGGGTCATCACCGAGATCCATCCGTCGACCGACCCGCGGCCGGTCACGACGCAGCGATAGCCCGGCAAGGACAGCGTGGGGTCTGCGGTAGCCAGCGTGTCGTCCATGGTGCGCAGCGCCTGCCCCAGGGCCGGGGCCAGTTCCTCGGCGCGTACCGGCGCACCGATGTCGATGAAGGCCTCGGCGTGTTGTGATCCGCGCATCACCACCCGCAGCGCCACGGGCACCAGGGGAACCTCGGCCTTTGCGGCAATCCGTCCGGCCCCACCGCGTAGGGGGCCCAGCGGTCCCGGGGCCATCATCCGGCCCTCCGGCATGATGATCAGCGTGCGGCCCGCGCGCAGGAGCTGCTCGGCGCGCTCGGAATGCCCGGCCGGGACGGCGTCGATCCAGTTCAGCACCCCGAACGAGGCCAGATTCCGGTCCGAGACCAAGGCGGTCGGTCGTTGGCCTCTGGTGCGCAAGACCGAGGCAGAGGCGAAGGCGTCCCACCAGTGATGGTGGTTCATCGCCCAGACGACGGGTTCGCTGGGGATGTCACCGCGCACCCACACCCCCTTGAGGCTGAGCCGCACGAACTGGTCGAAGCAGGTCAACAGCACCTGACCGGGGAGCCGCAACGCACCTGGTCGGCGGGCGACGTCGCCGCTAGGACTCACGCCACGCCACCCGTTCGGCCATCCGGCGCAGGCCGTGCGTGCCCTCGGCGCTCAGCGAGCCGGTGCCCAGATCGGCGAGCGCCTCCTCCACCAGCTGACTCACCTGGCTCTCGACACGGTCCCGAAGACCCGCGTCCAGCATGGCGCGCTGCACGGTCGACACGTCCTCGGCACCCTCCTGTGCCGTGCCGACCCGGCACAGGGCGCTGCGCCCGTCACCCTGCAAACCCTCTTGGGCCAACATCCACAAGATCGTCGGCTTGCGCGATCGCAGGTCATCCCCTCCTGGTTTGCCGGTGACCTCGGGGTCTCCCCAGACGCCGAGGATGTCGTCGCGCAGGGCAAAGGCCTGACCCAAGCGGCGACCGTAGGAGGCCAACGCCTGGTGTCCCTCCCGACCGGCTCCGGCAGCCAGGGCGCCCAGCAACAGCGGTCGCTCGATGGTGTACGACCCGGACTTCAACCGGGCCACCCGATCGGCCTGGGCATACGACCGAGACGATGCGGCGGCTCCGGTGAGGTCAGCGCCCTGACCGGCGATCAGCTCGGTGCACAGCTCGTGCCAGGCATCGCGGAAATGCCGCGGCAGCCCCGAGACCATCCGGTCGGCCTGCATATGGGCCAGGTCGCCGAGCAGGATGGCAATGTTGTCCCCGAAGCGCGCGGGATCGCCATGGCCCTCCCCGTGCACGTGCCAGTCGCGAGCCTGGGCATGGGCGGCGGGTCGTCCGCGCCGCCAGTGCGACTCATCCATCACGTCGTCGTGGATGAGGGCGAAGACGTGCAACAGCTCCAGCGCCGCCGCCGCCTGGCACAGGTCGCCATACGCCGGATCGTCGCGCAACCCCCCGGCCGCGACGTAGCCCCAGTGACACATCCGGGGGCGGATCATCTTGCCCCGGCCGTCCACCAGACTCGCGAGCCACGTGGGCAGGTCCTGCTCGAGGATGGGGTCGTCCTGCGGTTCCAGACCGGTGGTCGCCCAGAAGCTCTGCGCCCACTGCGCCTCGCCCTCCAGCAGCCGGTGAACGGCGCCCAGGGTGTCCTCCACACTCGGACTGCTCGGGTCCGTGGCTTCGTGGGCGTTCGTGGCGTCCTGGTCGAGCGGGCGCACAGCGGGAGGCAGATCCCGACCGAGCAGCGGCACCTGCAACCCCATCCAGGGGCTGAAGACGGCTGGGGCGTGGGTCAGTGCGTCCACCGCATCCGGCCACGGCACCCAGGCGTAGTCCATGACCTCGTCGGGGTCCGGTGAGGGGTCGTCGTCCACCCGGCCGACGTAGACGGGGCACACCTCGTGCTCGACGATCCCGCTGGCGTCCACTGCGCGATAGCGGAAGTCGGGCAGCACCACTGCGAGATCACGCACGCCCACCCCCAGCTCTTCGCCGACGCGACGCTCGATCGCCGCGTCCATCGACTCACCGGGACGGGGGTGGCCACAACAGGAGTTGCTCCACACTCCCGGCCACGCCACCTTGGTCAGGGCGCGGCGGGTGATCAGGGTGCGGCCCTGGGGGTCAAAGAGGTAGACCGAGAATGCTCGGTGCAAAGGGGTCTGGGTGGTGTGCACTTCGCTGCGCGGTGCGGTGCCCAGTTGCTCGCCGTGATCGTCCACGAGCACCACGTCGTCCATTGTGATTCTGACCGTGTCCAGCTCGCTCACGTATCACCTCTGCGTCGGGCTGTCGAAAGATAAGTATGGCACGGGCCCTACCGACGCTTTTTGGGGGGATGGACGGGCCTCCCCGCGCCCCGGATCATCGACACGACAACGACATTCGCGCCCGGGCTCAGCGAAACGGCGGACGGTGGTCCATCGTCAACGAACCTTTGCCAGCCAACCGCCACAACCGAGCGGCGATGTCGCGGTCTTCATCGGTGATCAAGTTGCCCATCCAGCGCAGCGCCAGCGTCATCATCCAGGTCGAACGCATCCCGATCGGACCCAGCGCCGGCAGAACCCGGGGCATGGTGACCAAGCCGGCCAGCCGGCGCGCGATGGAGAAGGCTTCTCCGTAGTGCTCGGTCAGCACCGCAGGCCACGTCTGGCCGAGGTGATCACCGTTGTGGATGCTCTCGGCCACCAGCCGGCCGGTCTCCAAGCCGTAGTCGATGCCCTCACCGTTCAGCGGGTTGACACACCCCGCCGCATCGCCGATGAGCGCCCAGTTCGGACCGGCCACGCCGGACACGGCGCCTCCCATCGGCAGCAGCGCCGAGGTCGGTGCTCGCAACGGCCCGGACAAGCCGAACTCCGGTGCCCGGGCGTCGGCATAGAACTGCATCAGCGGACGCAGCTGGATGTTGGCCGGACGCTTCGCGGTGGCCAACGTGCCGACCCCGACGTTCACTTCGCCGGACCCGAGCGGGAAGATCCAGCCGTAACCGGACAGCAGCTCACCCTCCATCCCGCGCAGCTCCAGGTGAGAGGAGATCCACGGGTCCTCCGAATGCTGCGAGTCGATGTAGGCCCGACCGGCCACGCCATACACCGTTTCCCGGTGCCACTGGCGACCCAGCGTCCTGCCGAGCTGGGAGCGCACCCCGTCGGCCACGACGACGCGTTGACACTTCACGGTATGCCGATCGCCGCCGGTGTCGAAGACCACCCCGGTCACTCGCTCGCCGTCGCGCTCGACGTCGATGGCCCGAGCCCCCTGGACACCGCGGGCCCCCGCGTCCAGAGCCGCCTCCCGGATGTGGTTGTCCAGTTCGGTCCGGGGCACCGCCGAGCCGTGATCGGGCAGCGACCCACCCGGCCACGGGAGCTCCAAAATCTGACCGAAGCCGTGGGCCCGCAGCCCCTTGTTGACCACGTGCGAGCGAACCCAGTCGGCCAAGCCGAGCCGTTCCAGCTCGGCGACGGCTCGAGGGGTCAGCCCGTCGCCGCAGCTCTTGTCCCGATGAAAGGTCGCGGCATCGGCCAGCACGACGTCGTGACCCATCCGCGCGGACCAGGCGGCGGCAGCCGAGCCGGCCGGGCCAGCACCGACCACGAGCACGTCGGTGCTCTCGGGCAAAGGAGTGGGGTTCACTGACTCATTTTCCCAGGTCGGGCGCGGTGCCTTCGACCCGCCCCCCGGCATACCCCTTGAGCGTTGTGCCGTACGGCGCACCGGGCGAGCGTGGCCGCACTCACTCGGAGTGGTTCGTCGCGGCCTGCAGCAGCTCCTCGGTGATGATCAGATCCGCGCCCTCACTGGCCCGCGTGACCTTGACCGCGTTGTCTTCGTCGGAGCCGAGGGCCCACTCGCGAGCCTCGTCGGGGCTCTTGCCGTGGGCGATATGCCGGCGAATCAGCTGGTCCACCCGGCGGGTTTCGTCGGTGGCGCAGTGCCACACCTGGGTCACGTGTGCGCGGACCTTCGGCCACGGCGCATCGGGCAACAAGAGATAGTTGCCTTCGGTGATCACCAGGGACGCGCTCGGCGGCACTGCGATCGCGCCGGCGATCGGCTGCTCGAGGTCGCGCTCGAAGGTGGGTGCGTAGATGGTGCTCTCGCGCTGGTCGGGATCCACGACCCTGCCCAACAGCGCCGCGTAACCCTCTGCGTCGAACGTCTCCGGGGCCCCCTTGCGTTCGCGCATACCGAGCCGGTCCAAGGATTCGTCGGCCAGGTGGAAGCCGTCCATCGGCACCTGCACCACCCACGGACCCTCGCGCCCCGAGGCGCGGGACTGCGGGGGCTCACGGGAGGACAGCTCTCGCACCAGGGCGTCGACGAGCGTGGACTTGCCCGAACCCGGGGCACCGGTGATGCCGAGAATGACCCGACCCGAGCCGGGCACCAGGTCAGCGGCAGCGTCAGCAAGCGCCCCGAGATCGGTGATGGTCATCTCAGAGCATCGTGAAGTCGGCGGTCTGCGGGTCCGGGAACATTCGTTCGTCGGTGTCCAAGTCCGTGATCGCCCGCATCTGTTCGTCGCTCAGCTCAAAGGAGAACAGGTCGATGTTGGACTGCACGCGGTGCGGCGTGACGGACTTGGGGATGATGATGGTCCCGTTCTGGATGTGCCAGCGCAGCACCACTTGACCGGGGGAGACGTCGAGGGCCTCGGCAGCATCGGTGACCGCGGCGTGGTCGAGGTCTTGTGCCTGCCCGATCGGTGCGTACGCCTCCACGCGGATGCCCGCTTCCCGGCTGGCCCGCTGCGTGTCCGGCTGCTGATAGCTGGGGTGCAGCTCGAACTGGTTGACGGCCGGGGTGACCTGGGCGTGCTGCACCAACCGGGCGACGTGGTCGGGCAGGAAGTTGGAGATTCCGATCGCGCGCACGGCACCGTCGGCATACAGCTTCTCCAGGGCCCGCCAGGTGTCCAGATACAGGTCCTGACTCGGCACCGGCCAGTGGATGAGATAGAGGTCGATGACGTCCAACCCTAGTTCCCGACGGCTGTTGTCGAACGCCCTGAGGCTGGCGTCGTATCCCTGCTCGCCGTTGCGCAGCTTGGTGGTCACGAAGACGTCTTCACGAGACAGCCCGCTGGCCTTGATGGCCGCACCCACGCCGGCTTCGTTCTGATAGGCCGCGGCGGTGTCGATGTGCCGGTATCCCGCGGCCAACGCCCCCTCGACCGCAGCCTGGGTCTCGTCGTCCGGGATCTGAAAAACGCCGTAGCCGACCTGGGGAATGGAGACGCCGTTGTTGAGTTCGATGCGGGGCACAGTGGTCATAGGGATGCGTACACGCTCGCGCCCTTGGCTATTCCGCCCGACGCCGGCTACGTGCTCACGCATTCCCTAGAGATTCGCAGCCTTTCATCAGAGAATCGTCAGCATGGAATGGGTGTTGGCGGCGATAGCGCTTGCTCTGGCCGTCGGCCTGGGACTCGCTCCCGGGTTTCGCACACCGGCGAACCCGTCCGAACCGTCCACGGCGCAAGAGCAAGAGATCGACGCGATGTTCGCCGCGGTGCACGCCGAGTCGTCCCCTGACCTGCTGCGCCTACTGCACGTGCGCACGCACGAGCTCATCGGCCGTCATGTGCCGGTCCGCGACATCCGGGCGGCGCCGGCCCCCCGGGTGGCCCGGATCTCCTTCAGCAGTGGAGACGTGGTCCTGGTAACCACCAAGACCCCGGGCGACCTGATCACCATGGCCAAGGCGATGCAGGTGACGTCGGTGACCTTGCAGGCGCTGTCCCTCACCCAGGAGGGACCGGTGTTGCGCTTCGTCTGGAACTACGGTCATCGCCTCGAGGTGTATGCCGTCGGGCTGGATCAGGCGGACTGACCCCGACCCCAGTCGACGAGGCGGCGTGCGCCCTTCCCACCAGCGCGATCTGCAGCTCGTGGCCGATCATGGTCCCGGGTAGTTTGCCCAGACCCAGCAGACGTCGGTCGACCACCCCGCGGGCGGCGAACGTGGCCGTGCCATCGTGGTTGCGGGTGGCCTCCGTGGCCTGCAGGTGCAGCGCGGCATCGTGGTTCTTGACCCGGACCACGCCGTCGATCATGGTGCCGACAGAGACACCTGAATAGGTGATGACCGGGTTGTTCTCCACGTCCAAGAAGTTGGGCCCGAGCAGGCGGGCGTCCCGCCGCCGGTTGCCCGAGTAGATCGAGGCTGCGTTGAGGGAGACGTCCATCCGAGCGATGGCTCCGTGATCGTCGACCTGCACCACGCCGACGTCGATGTCGATGTCGATGGTCACCCAGGACAGCGAAAAGTTCCGCACGAGCACCGAGACGGTCGTGGCCGAGGGGTCGATGCCCCAGGCTCCGATCGGGAACGGCTTGGTGCCGTGCGGCGGGGTCGACAGCATCGACTCCCGCAGTGTGTGATCTATGTGCTCGAACCCCATGAGTAACGCGCGCTCCCTCTAGTTGTTGATCATTCAACCACTAGCTCTCTGGGGTGCCAAGTCCAACTGGAACCGTGCGCCCCCGGTCCCAGGCAGACGGAACCGTTACCCATCGACGGTAGCCGCGAATGACCGATGCAGCGCGCTGGCCACTCCGCGGGACTTGATCAACGTCTCCTCGTACTCATCGGCCGGATTCGACAGTGCCGTAACGGCTCCCCCGACCCCGAACACGGCACTGCCCGGGTGGTCCCGACTGCCGTTGCCGGCCACCACGCTCCGGATCACGATCGAGGTGTCCATCGCGCCGTTCAGCCCGATCCACCCGATCGCGCCCGAATACACCCCACGCGCTCCGCCCTCCAGCTCGTCCAGGATCGCCATGGTCCGCACTTTGGGGGCTCCGGTCATCGAACCGCCGGGGAAGCACGAGCGCAACACGTCAGTGGCGCCCAGGCCCGGTGCCACCTGGCCGGTGATGGTCGAGACCAGCTGGTGCACGGTCGACCACGTGCGCACCGCGAACATCTCCGGGACCGCGACACTGCCCGGTCGGCATACCCGATGCAGGTCGTTGCGCAGCAGGTCGACGATCATCAGGTTCTCGGCACGCTCCTTGGCGTCCGCAGCCAGCTCCCGC
>JBASAZ010000105.1:0-15652 GCA_049650845.1 Ornithinimicrobium sp. | reverse complement strand
GTCTCGGTCCGGGCCCGCAGCACATCGATCTCCTCCAGCCCGGCGATCACCTCATCCCCACTTAGACGCGGCAACACCGGCGCCACCGTCGCCGCGAGGACCACACAGCGGGCCCCGTCCGTGACATGCCCGGTGAGCACCTCGCCAGGGGGACGCCAACTGAACCCGGTGGCACGATCACCGGCAGCACCGTCACCGACCGCGACAACCGCGAAACGACTCACGTACACCGGCTCGTTATCGAACATACGTCCACTATGACAGGAGGCACCGACACACCCTCGGATCGCCCCGCAGCGCCTCCGCGATTCCTACAAGCCTCCGGCAAAGGCTCGTTCGACGACTCCTGGAGATCTTCGCGCCGGGGCGCCTTCGACGACTTGTGGAGGTGCTTGCGCCGGGGCTCGCTCGACGACGTCCGGGGCTATCCGAGAACCAACCTCACAGGCCGAACGTAGCCGCAATCTCCTTGATCGAGTCCGCGCTGTTGCGCAGTCGCACCAGTTCGTCGTCCGTCATCGAACCTGGCAGACGCCAGTGCGCACCGTGCTTGTCCACGACGGTGGGCACGGACAGACAGACGTTGCTGATGCCGTAGTACTCATCCAGCCACGTGGAGACCGGCATGACCCGCCCCTCGTCACGCATCACCGAGTCGATGATCGAGCAGCATGCCATCGCGACGGCATAGTTGGTGGCGCCCTTTCCGGCGATGATCCGCCCCGCCGAGCCCATCACCGCCTGCGCGATATCGGCCCGCTCGAACTCATCCAGCCGACCGGTGCTCGCATGCCAGTCCAGCAACGGCACCCCTCCGATCGTGGCCGAGCTCCACAGCGGAAACTCGGTGTCACCGTGTTCCCCCACGACATACGCGTGCACGCTTTGCACCGCGACTCCGACCCGTTCGGACAGCTCTTGACGCAACCGGGAGGAGTCGAGCACTGTGCCGGAGCCGAAGAGCTGTCTCGGGTTGAGTCCGCTGACCCGCAAGGCCGCCGTGGTGACGACGTCAACCGGGTTGGTCACCATCAGGTACGTCGCATCGGGCGCCACCTCCAGCAGCTGAGGAAGCAGCGTGCGAGTCAACTCAATGGTGGTGCCGGCCAGATCCATCCTGCTCTGACCCGGTTTCTGTTTGGCCCCTGCGGTCACCACCACCATCCGTGCGCCACGCACGATCTCGATGTCGTCACTGGCGACGATCTCGCCACGTCGCATGAACGACAACCCTTGTGAGATGTCCAGTTCTTCGGCCTCGAGTTTGGTGGCGTTGATGTCGTAGAGCACAACTCGGCGGGCGACCCCCTGCGCTAAAGCGGTGTAGGCCATGGTCGCGCCCACCGAGCCTGCTCCGATGATGGCCAGTGTCGGGGGAGTCTCGTGAGTGTGTGCCACGGTGCCAGTGTGACAAAGACTTGAGGCCCACGGTGCCAAGCGGCGCGAATTCACCCGCCAGACACACGTTTTCATGGTCAGGTTTCCGTTCGCGCGTTACGTTTAGTGAGAACCACACGTCCTTCGATCGCGTCTGCGCTGTGTTCTGGTGGCCGGTCGTGCCCGACTCACAAGGAGTTGCACCGGTGAAACTACGAACCTTGCACCGCGGCAAGCGTGCCCTCGCTCTCGGCTGCGGCTTGACCCTGGTGGTGGCCTCGAGTGCGGCTGCGCAGGTCTCCGCGGACCCTGCGACCGCAGGCTCCGTCTCCGCCCGTTCGGTCACGGCCGCGGCTCCCGCATTACCGGGCGGAATCACCGAGCGCATCGGCGGAGGCGACCGCTACGAAACGGCGGCCTTGGTCGCCGCTGAGTATCCCGACCCGGTGGACATCGTCTACATCGCTTCTGGTGAGCTCTTTCCCGACGCACTGACCGCCCGGGCCGTCGGTGCCGGAGGCGGTAGCACGCAGTCGCGGGAAACCACCGACGCGGAAGACGTGCCTTCGCCGCAAGTGGACGGGGCAGGCACGGCGGCACCGGTCTTGCTCACGACCAAGAATGAACTGCCGCCGGCCACCGTCGATGCACTCAGCGATCTCGACCCCCAAGAGATCAGAATCGTGGGCGGCGAGGAGCGGATCAGCCTCACGGTGCAAACCCAACTCGAGAACTTCGCGCCGGTGGAGCGGTATGCCGGTGGGGACCGATACGAGACCTCCGCCGAAGTGGCCTCACTCTTCCCGAGCGGCTTGCCCGTGGTGTATGTCGCCACCGGAGAGACGTATCCGGACGCGTTGGTCGGGGGTGCAGTCGCGGGGCGTGAAGGAGCCCCCATTCTGCTCACCAAGGGCAGCGAACTGAGCGGGCCTGCCGCACAAGCGCTGAGCGACCTCGCGCCGCAGGCCGTCGTGGTCTTCGGTGGCCCGGACGCCGTCAGCGACGCGACCGTAGCGTCGATCACCGACATCGTGCCGACCACAACCCGCGTCTTCGGCACAGACCGCTACGGCACCGCAGCTGCCGTCAGCGCGGCATACGAAAAGGACCTGGACCAGGCCTACGTGGCCACCGGCCAGGACTATCCCGATGCCCTCACCGGGTCCGCGCTGGCAGCATACGAAGGCGTTCCGGTTCTGCTGACCAAGGACACCATGCCCGCAAGCACCGTGAAGGCGTTGGATCGGCTTTCCCCGCAGGGCGCGACCCTGCTCGGTGGGCCGTTGGCGGTCAGCGATGACAATGCGCTGGTGCTGGACGCGGCCCTGCCGGAATGGATCGACCAGATTCACTTGCAGCTGCTGTCGTTCAACGACTACCACGGCCACCTCGAAGTCGATAGCGGCGCGACGTTGACCCCGGAGCAGGACCCCGATCAGAACCTGGTGGGTGGAGCGACGTATCTCTCGACCACGCTGACCGGGCTCCGTGCGGCCTCGTTGCCGGAGCAGAGCATGACCGTCGCTGCCGGCGACCTCATCGGTGGGTCGCCCTTCTTGTCTGGGATCTTCCACGACGAGCCCTCGGTGGAGAGCCTGAACCTGATGGGCCTGGACGTCAGCAGCGTGGGCAACCACGAGTTCGACGAAGGCACCGACGAACTGCTGCGTATGCAGAACGGCGGTTGTCATCCGGTCGACGGCTGCACATTCCCCGCCGAGGAGTATGCGGGTGCAGACTTCCCGTGGCTCTCGGCCAACGTGGTGCGGAAGGACAACAACGAGACGTTGCTGCCGGGAACCTACACCCGCGAGATCGCCGGTGTTGACGTCGGTTTCATCGGCATGACTCTGGAGGAGACGCCGACGCTGGTCAGCCCCGGTGGCGTGTCCAGCGTGGACTTCCTCGATGAGGTCGACACGGCCAACGCCGCAGCAGCGCAGTTGCAGGCCGACGGTGTGGAGTCGATCGTCGTCCTGTTGCACGAAGGCGGCGTCCAAGAGGGTGGCTACAGCGAGTGCGATGGCATATCGGGCCCGATCGTGGGCATCGCCGAAGGCCTCGATCCGGCGATCGACATGGTGGTCACCGGGCACACCCATCAGCCCTACATCTGCGACATCCCCGACCCCGACGGAAATTCACGCCTGGTGACCAGCGCCAACCAGTATGGCCGCGTGGTCACCGACTCCGACGTGGTGTTGAGTCAGGCCACCACGGACGTCGTGCGCGAGGACACCAGTTCGGCCAACACCCTGGTGCTGCAAAACGTGAGCGATCCGACCATGGACGCGCTGATCACCAAGTGGAAGGACGAGTCCAACGTCGTCGGAGCCGAGGTCGTGGGCACGTTGGCCGAGGACATCACGGGCAGCGCCGGTGGCGACCGCGGCATCGAAACTCCGTTGGCAGACTTGATCGCGGACTCGATTCTGTTTGGCACCACGGGCCCGGATCAGGGTGACGCAGAGATCTCGTTCACCAACGTGGGCGGGGTCCGGGCGGACCTGCTCGTGGACCAGATCACCAACAACGAACAACCCGGTGAGGTGACCTATGCCGAGGCGTTCAGCGTGCTGCCCTTCGGCAACATCCTGGTGTCCATCGACCTGACCGGCGCCGACGTCAAGGCCGTGCTGGAGCAGCAGTACGACCCCGACCGTGGGCGTCCGTATCTCGCGCTTGGCGTCTCCGAGGGTTTCAGCTACACCTGGGACGACACCCAACCGCAGGGTGAGAAGGTCAGCGAGATGGAACTGAACGGGGTGCCCTTGGCGGACGACGCGACATACCGGGTCTCAACGCTGAACTTCCTGGCCGAAGGTGGTGACTCGTTCACCGCGTTCGGCAACGGCACCAACCTGTTGGGTGGTCCGGGAGATTTCGAGAACCTGGTCGACTTCATGCGCGCCAACCCGGGTTTGCAGGCTCCGGCCGATCGGGTCGCCGGCCTGTAGGACCCACGCGAACGTCGCCGAGTCCCAGTGTGTTCGTGGGGTTCGGCGACGTTCACGTCATTCGACTGACCATCGTGGACTCACGGGTCGCCTCAGTCGGGCGTCGTGTCAGTCCACGGTCGTATCAGTCCACGGTCGTGTCAGTCGGCAGCCCCGTGAGTCGCGTCAGTCAACCGGTGAAGCGGGGTTGGTGGGGGTCGTATCACCGAGGGCGCCCAACAGGTCCGGGCCGGCTTCGATGGTTTGGATCTCGTCGGCCAGTCGCACGTCGGCGGCGATGAACGCGGCCAGCACCGCGGAGATCACCGCGTGCTGCGCCTCGCGGGTCTCCAGTTGCCGAGCCCCGGACCAGAAGCGCAAATCCAACGTCAGCGCACCCTTGTCGAGCGTGGTCAGCAGAGCTTGCGGCTGCGGGTCGGCCGAGACGATGGCCACCGACTCCATGGCCTCGATTGCGATCCGGCGCGCCCGGTCCGGATCGGCGGCAGCATCGATCTGGACCTCGACACTGGTGCGGACGTGCTCGTAGCCCGTCTGCACGGTGACCAAGTCGGAGTGCATCACCTGGTTGGGGATCAGGACCTGACGGCCATCGAAGGTGCGCACCGTGGTGCTGTTGAGCGTGATGTCGGTGACCGTCCCGCGCACCTCCTGCACCCCGATCTGGTCACCGACCACGAACCGACCTCGAGAGAGGATCATGATCCCCGCGAACATGTTGCCGAGCACGGTTTGGAAGGCGATGCCGGCGGCGATCGAGATCACTCCGAGGCCGCCGAGGATGTCCACCGGGCGCACGGAGGGGAAGACGATCGTCAACGCGACGCCGACTCCGAGCAGGATGACCAACCACTGTCCCAGGTGGCTGAAAACCGAGACCGCGCTAGGTCCGCGACTGCGCCAGGTCAGATAGCGGGCCAGGCTCCAGCGAACCAACCACCCGATGGCGATGAAGGCCAGCAGCGTCGCGCCGCCCAAAGCGAGCGCGGCCCCCGACACATCGGGCAGGTTGATCTGCTGAGCCGCCGGATCGAGTTGAGTCAAGAGCACCCGACCGATGCTAGGTCACGACGGAACACGAAGATGGGTGAACCCCATACGTGGATCGAGGGCGGATCGAGGGCGGATTGAGGGGCGCGGTCGCGCAACGACGTGGCTACGATGAGCCCAATGGACTGACAAAGGAGTCATCCGATGGACTGGTTGCTGACGTTATGGATGGTGTGCCTGACGTCCCCGCTGCTTGCGTGGACCTATCGGCGAGTGCGGCTGAGGTCAAAGAAGCCCAGGTCAGCGAGGAGCGAGCGCTCCGAGTTCGTGCCCAGGATGACCCGCGACCAGCAGCCCTTGGAGCGTCTGGTCGCCGATCTCACCCGGCTGGAGCGCGAGTTTGCACGGCTGGAGAACTCGGACGCGATGAACAAGATGATGCGTATGCAGTCCGTCAGCCTCGCCTACGACGACGTCCTGTGCGAATGTTGCGCAGCGCTCGGGTTGCCCGCCCCGCAGAGTCGACCGCTGGGTTCGGTGGATCGCATGCAGACAGAATGCGACCTCGTCCGACACGGCCTAGCCTGGTGAGATGAGCGACGCAACACATCCCAGCCATGACGACTACGACGAGGCCGCGCTGCAGAAGGTCCGATCTCTGATCGAGAGTGTGCGCACGTGCATGCTGACGTCGATCGACCCCAAGGGGGGCTTGGTGAGTCGGCCGATGGCCACCCAAGAGGTGGAGTTCGACGGAGACCTGTGGTTCTTCAGCGAGCGCGACTCTCCCAAGGTCGCCAACGTCACCGCCGACCCGCAGGTGAACGTCGCCTTCGTGGACGACTCGATGTGGGTGTCGGTCAAGGGCCAGGCCGCCATCGTCGATGACCCCGACCAGAAGGACGAACTGTGGAACCCGTTCGTGGCTTCCTGGTTCACCGAAGGCCCACGTCATCCGAGCATCGTGCTGATCCGGGTCCACGCCCAGTCCGCCGAATACTGGGACTCGCCTGGCACCGTGGCCACCGCCATATCCATGCTGAAGACCAAGATCTCCGGGGGCACGCCGACCGTTGGAGAGAACGAGCGCGTCGCCCTGTAGCCAGCGGCTGCGGTCAGGGTTTGGTTCCCAGTCGCTTCCGCTGACTGTGCTCGGGAACCAACCCGTGGTGTATGCCCCAAATGACCGCTTGACTGCGGGTGCTGACGCCCATCCGACGGTAGGCCGAGCGAATGTAGGTTTTCACCGAGTTGATGCTGAGATACGTGCGATCCGCGATCTCCTGATTGCTGAACCCCTGCGTGATGAGGGAGACGACCTCGGATTCGCGGGCGGTCAGGCCTGCGGAGCGTGCGGGCCAGTCCGGCTGGCCGGGCCAGTTGGCGCCCAGCGGGAGCTGCTCGGTGTGGACGACGACCTCACCGGCGTGCACCCGTTGCAGCGCTTGGACCAGCTGGGCCCCGTCCAGAGCCTTGGAGAGGTAGCCGCCGAGTCCTTTGGCCGTGGCCACCGCGGCCAGCGCCGGATCGATGTTCCAGGTGAAGACCACGACGGCCCCGCTCGCCTTGTGGTTCAGCAAGGTGTCGATGGTGGAGTCGGTGACCTGGGGCTGGGCAAAGGTGTCGTACAACGTGATGTCGACCGGCTCGTGCGGGAGGTGGTTGGCATCGAGCTCGACCACGCGCACCTGATCGGCAAACGGAACGAGCATCCGCTCCAAGCCGCGCAGAACGACCTCGTAGTCGTCAGCCAAGGCTACGCGGATGCGGTGATCAGGAGCGGCCTGCACGCCCTCACCGTACGCCTTTCCCAGCGGGTCACGAGGGTGGTGCAGTGGTGCCGCGTCCCGTCCGTTGGTTGTAGCGCCGGGCGGCGCCGCTGCCCAGGGACGTCAACCGCCCCACCACGCGGGAGTTCAGGACCTCGGCGGCGGCATAGCCGGGAATGGTTGGGCTCTTACCGTCTCTCGGGGCGCCCGGCAGGAGACGGTTGATCAGGCCGAGCGCTCGCACCGTGGTCGAAGGCGCCAAGCCGTGAACCCGCATCCCCACGTGGGTCATCGGGTGGAGGCCGACGTGGGGGCGCCCCGAGAGCACTCCGTCGACGATCTTGGCGGCGGCCCGTTGCGCGCTCATCGCCACCAGCGGCAGAGAGGCTGATGGCGCGAACCAGGCGTACTCCCGCCCCGCCCGTCCCGTGAACAGCGCCCGCTCGTGCGAGCCGGTCCGCATCAGCCCCGGGATGATCGTCGTCGAGGTCACGCCGGTGCCCGACAGCTCGGCGGCCAACCCCTCGGAGAACCCCACGGCGGCGAACTTTGCCGTGGCGTAGGGCAACAGATGCGGCGGTGCCACCGTTCCCCCGATCGAGGCCACCGTGCCGATACGGCCGTGGCCACGCTGCCGCATACCGGGCAGGACGGCCCAGGCCAAGTGCACCGGTCCCCACACCATCGTCGAGATCGCCTGCTCGAAATGCTCTAGCGTCACCGACTCCGCCGGGCCGACCTGGATGGTCCCGGCGACGCTGATCAGCACGTCGATCGGGCCGAGGTCGGCCTCCACATCAGCGATGAGGGCATCCACGTCGTCCCGGCTGCCGACGTCGCAGACGTAGGAACGCACACTTCCGAACTCCGAGAGTATGCCGACCGCTGCCACCAGCTCGTCGGCGTCCCGCGCGCAGATCGCGACCTGATGCTCGCGGATCAGCAGATGCTGCGCGATCAGCAGGCCGAGCCCACGGGAGGCACCGGCAACGAGGGCAACGGGGGCAGTCATGACCATCACGCTACGACCCCGGGCCCGGAACCGCTCGACATGCGCGCCGCGGCTCGGCGGCTTAGCGTCGAGCCATGAAGGCATTGACGTGGCAGGGAATCGAGAACCTCGAGGTGAAGGAGGTCCCCGATCCCGTGATCGAAGCTCCGACGGACGCGATCGTGCGGGTGACCTCGACGGCGGTCTGCGGTTCGGACCTGCATCTGTATTCGGTGCTGGCGCCGTATCTGGCCAAGGACGACATCCTGGGGCACGAATTCATGGGGATCGTCGAAGAGGTCGGCGACGACGTGGGCTCCCTCACGGTTGGGGATCGCGTGGTGGTGCCGTTCAACATCTCGTGTGGGTCCTGCTGGATGTGCGATCGCGGACTGTTCGCGCAGTGTGAGACCACGCAGGTCATTGAACAGGGCAAGGGTGCCCAACTCTTCGGCTACACCTCGTTGTACGGCTCGGTGCCCGGTGGCCAGGCCGAGCTGGTCCGAGTGCCGCACGCCGACTTCGGCCCGGTCGTCGTCGGTGCTGAGCACAGCGACGAACGCTTCCTCTATCTCTCCGACATCCTGCCGACGGCCTGGCAGGGCGTGGAGTATGCCGACGTCGGTCCGGGCGACACGCTGGCCGTGATCGGGCTGGGACCAGTGGGGCAGCTGGCCGTCCGCTCAGCCCTGCATCGAGGGGTGGGCCGCGTGATCGGCGTCGACCTCGTGCCGGAGCGGCTCGAACTGGCCCGGCGATACGGCGCCGAAGCGGTTGACCTCAGGGAGGTGAAGGACGTCGCGACGACGCTGCGCGAGATGACCGAAGGCCGCGGTCCGGACGGCGTCCTCGATGCGGTGGGCATGGAGGCACACGGCAACCCGGTGGCCAAGGTCGCAATCTCGGCGGCAGGCCGACTGCCCGGGCCGCTGGCTCGCAAGGCCATCGAGACCGCGGGGATCGACCGGCTGGCCGCACTGCATACGGCGATCGCGTCGGTGCGGCGAGGGGGCACGGTGTCGATCTCGGGGGTCTACGGCGGGATGGCCGACCCGATGCCGATGATGGAGCTGTTCGACAAGGGTGTGCAGGTGCGGATGGGACAGTGTCACGTGAAGCGTTGGACGCCCGAGCTGCACGACATCCTGGCGCAGGCCGACGACGTCCTGGGCGTGGAGTCGCTGGCCACTCACCGGGTGCCGCTGTCCGACGCGCCGGAGGCGTACGCGATGTTCCAAGCGAAGCGGGACGGCTGCGTCAAGGTCATCCTGCAGCCGTAGTAGGCGCGGACGAGGCGTAGCGAAAGGGCACCGATGAACACCGTGGATGCGATGGTCTTGGTCGGTGGCCGAGGCACCCGGCTCGGTGGCGTCGACAAAGCGATGCTGGTCATCGAGGGGCAGACCCTGCTGGACCGGGTGCTCACCGCGCTGGGATCGGTCGATGAACGCGCGGGGATGGCCACGATCGGTCAGGTCGTCGTGGTCGGACGAGCCGAGGTGCCGGCGTGGGTCCGCTGCGTCGTCGAGGAGCCGCCGGGGTCAGGTCCGGTGGCGGCAATCTGTGCCGGTCTGACTTCGCTGGCCCATGGCCGGTCGGCATCGCGGTGGACCCTGGTGATCGCCGTGGACCAGCCGCACGCGGCGGACGTGGTGCCGTTGCTGTGCGCCGCCATCGACGATGCAGAGTCGATCACCACTGGTCACGGGGCGCGGGCCCTCGTCCCGGTGGACCGGGAGGGCCGGTGGCAATGGCTGCTGGCGGCCTACCGCACCGTCGACCTGGTGCGCGCCATCGGTCGTCTCGACGACGTCGCCGGCGCGCCGATGCATCGCGTCTTCAGCCAGCTCACGGCGCAGGTCGCTGAGGTCGATGACGACCTACTGGGAGATATCGACACCCCGGCCGATCTCCTCCGCTGGGGCGGCGAGGCTTAGTGGTCGACCCCGCGCAGCTGTGACAACACGTGCGGGAGCAACGGCACCAGGACATCCATGCCTTCCTGCACCCCCGCGGGCCGACCCGGCAGGTTGACGAGCAAGGTCCCGCCGGCACGTTCACCGTGGTCGACAACGCCGATCATCCCGCGTGACACCGCGGCATACGGGGTCTTCTTGCACCCTTCGCGCCGCAGCAACTCGGCCATTCCTGGCATATCGCGGGTGATCAGCGTCTTGCTGGCTTCCGGGGTCAGGTCTCGCGGACCGATGCCGGTGCCACCGGTGGATACCACCAGGAGCGCTCCGTCGGCGATCGCGTCGGACACGGCACCGGCCACGGACTCGACGCCGTCAGGCACGATGACCGGCCCGCTGACCTCGAAACCGGCGTCGCTGAGCAACTGGACGAGCAGCCGCCCCGAGGTGTCTTCCCGTCGGCCATCGGAGCTGCGGTCCGAGACCGTGATGGCACAGGCTCGGCCTTGTGCTGGCACGGCTCGGTCAGCCTCGGACTGGTGGTGGTGCTGATCGTGATCGTGGTGTCCCATCTCGCCAGTATGCCGACCTCACGGCGTGGACGAAGGGTGGGCGTCACATCTGAGGTGTCCGGCGCGTCGAGGGGTCAAGCCCTCGATGCAAAGGTGTTCTCATGGCGCATACCGACACGTTCATGGCGGAACGGCCACGACTGGTGGCCATCGCCACCCGGGTCCTTGCTGATCACAGCGAAGCCGAAGACGTCGCGCAACAGGTCTGGTTGCGGCTGCACGGGACGGACACCGCGATCGATAACCTCCCTGCGTGGCTGACCACCGTGACCGTGCGGCTCTGCCTGGATCGGCTGCGCCAGCGCACTCCGGAACCCCGAGCCGACGTCGAGCCGGTCAGCATGTCCACCGGGGCCGCCGCCACGGCCGCCCCGGTCGCCAAGCCGGTGGACCCGGCGGAGGAGACCGAGCTGGCCGACACGGTGGGGCTGGCCCTGCAGGTGGTCCTGGACCGGCTCACCCCGAGGGAACGGATCGCCTTCGTGTTGCACGACACGTTTGGGTTTGCCTTCGACACCATCGCTGCGGTGCTCGACACGACCCCCACGGCGACACGCAAGTTGGCCTCGCGGGCCCGCAGCAAGGTCCGTCAGACCCCTGCCCACGACGCGCTCGCCGACGACGCTGTGGTCGACGCCTTCCTCGCGGCAGCTCGAGGGGCGGATTTCACCCGGCTGCTCCAACTACTCGCGCCCGACGTGGTGGTCATCGGCGACGAAGCAGCGATCCTGGCCGGCACCCCGGAGCGCATCGAGGGCCGTGATGACGTCGCCACCTTCTTCAACGGCGCGGCCGCTGCGGCGCTGCCGGTCTTCGTCGGGGATCGGCCCGGAGCCGCCTGGTTCCACCGAGGGCAGGCTCGCGTGCTCTTCGACTTCACGGTGGACGCCGGCGTGGTGCGGCGCATCGAGTTCCGCGCCGACCCCGCGGTCCTGCGGGGGTTGGTCAAGCGGCGGGACGTTCACCCTCGCGGGTGATCCAGCGCGAGCCGGTCACAACAGGACGGTGCCGATCGTCATACACCCGTAACGGCCGCGCGGCGTCTATCCGGTGCCAACGCGGTGTCGACTCGGTTTCGACGTGGTGTCGACTCGGTTTCGACGTGGTGCCGACGCGCCGACGTGGTGTCGACGTGGTGCCGACCAACCGAAAGGATGAGGACCAGATGAAAACGATGACCTGCCGCGCCTTGGGCGGACCGTGTGATCTGACGTTGCACGGCAACACCGCCGATGACGTCATCCAGGCGCAGGATCAACACCTGAAGGATGCGGTGAGCGCGGGTGACACCTCGCACGAGCCGGCCCTGCGCGAGATGAAGGGTCGATGGAAACATCCCAAGCAGTCGTTGGGCTGGTATTTCGAGACCAAGAAGGCCTTTGCCGCCCTCCCGGAGAGCTGACGCCGAGCCACGCCCCCGGTGAGGCATTGCGTCCCGACGGCGTGAGGCATTGTGCCGTCGGCGTGAGGCATTACGTCCCGACGACACGCCGACCAACAGCGGCTGAGCCGGTCACGTGCACCGCTAGGCCGCTGTGGGCCGGCGCGGCGTCAGCACCTCTGGGCCGCTAGCCAGAAGTCGTCCTCAGCCCTGGCTCAGAGCGCGCTCCGGTCAGGTCTGACGGCGGGGGATGGCGCAGGCCGGGGAGCCACCGGGCAACTGCCCACGATGGTCGGCCACCCACTGGTAGGCCGCCGCGGCCACCGAGCTGAGGACAGGCAGAAGCAGGACCACTCCCACCGGACGCCACGGCGGCAGCGAGTGCCGCAACGCCTGACCGATCGCCCGGTGCCCCGCGTGGACGGACCGGTCGGCGGCAACGAACTGGGCGGCCCGATCACAATCGGCCGCGGTCAATCCGTATGCCGACAGGCGCAACCGTTGGTAGGGCGCGATCGCGTAGTTCACGCCGGGGTCGAACCAGGTCCGCAGCACACCGGCACTCGAGGTGCAGAAGCCGCAGTCTCCGTCGAAGATGAACACCGGTCGAGGTGCGCTGGCGTGATCGTCGTCCATGCTGACCATCGTGCCCTGCTTTCTCGGCAGTGACTTCTGCGGGGTGGTGATAGCTGCGGGTGGTGATCTGGGCCCCTGCCTAGACTGCCATGGCGCGGTCGGTGCTGATCAGTTGCGTATTGGCGGCGATCGCGCTCGGATCGGCCTGACATGGTGCTCCGCGTACGTCCTTCAGGCCTCCGTCGTGCTCTTCGGGGCCCGGCTCACCTTCGCGGAGATCGCGGAGGTTGGGGTCGACACGCTGCCCGTGCTGGTGGGGACGCTGATCGTGGCGCTCACCCTCGGACCGTGGCTGGGCCGGCTGCTGCACGTGCAGGGCCAGGTGGCGACGTTGGTGACCGTGGGGACCACCATCTGTGGAGCCTCGGCGATCGCCACCATCGGTGCGGTCGTCGGCGCCGGAACGTCAGCGATGGCGGTGTCGATGGCGGTGATTTTCGCCTACAACGCGGCCGCAGCGGTGCTCTTCCCGGTGCTGGGACACGCGATGGGGTTGTCCGAGCAGACCTTCGCCCTCTGGGCAGGAACGGCGATCAACGACACCTCGTCCGTGGTGGCGGCGGGATCGGCATACGGCGCGGTGGCCGCCAGCGGGGCGGTGGTGGTCAAACTGACCCGCACCCTGGCGATCATTCCGCTCGCCGTGTGGCACGGGTACGCCACCAACCGCGCGGAAACGGAGAAGTCCGGCAACCCGGCGCTCAGCAGGCCCAGCCTCATCCGGCTCGCCGCGCTCGCCGGCACGTGTGTCGCGATGGCGGCGACCGGAGCGCAGACCCCGTTGTCGGCGATCCGCGAGGCGGGGTGGGGGCCGATGATCCTGGGTGGCCTGCTGTGGGTGGCCGCGGCCGGCAGCGCGCTGGCGTTGATCGCGCTGACCTGATCAGGCCGAAGGGCGCAGTCGGTGCCGCAGCATCGCGTAGGCGGCCCGCACCCCGACGGACAGGGTGGGCTCGATCACCGGGGCAAAGAACGGTGAGTGGTTGAACGGCACCGGCTCCCCGCTGTCGAGCAGCTCGGCGGGGTGGCCACCGAAGAACCAATAGACCCCGGGCACGTCGATCGCCTGCGGTAGGTGCCCGAAGTCCTCGCTGCCCATCGACGGTGGGATCAGGCTCACCTTGTCGGCGCCGATCTCGGTGCCGATGACCGCGACCGCCTCCGCGCTGAGGTCCTCGTCGTTGACGAGCAGGGGGAAGGTATACAGCTCCTCGATCTCCGGCTCCGGCGCCCCCGAGGCGTCGGCTTCGGCGCGGATCACTCGACGCAGCGCGGCCAGCACCGAGTCGCGCACGTCGAGATCGAGGTTGCGCACGTTGATGGTGAACTCGGCGGTGGCCGGGACGATGTTCTCTTTCAGGCCGGCCTTCACCGTGGCCACCGTGATCACCGCAGCGCTCTGGGCCGCGATCTCCCGCGCCACGATGCTTTGGATCCGCACGATCATGTATGCCGTCAGCACCACCGGATCGATCGTGCCTTCGGGCCGCGACCCGTGGCCTCCGCGACCGTGCACCGTGACCCGCCACGCGTCGGCCATTGCCATCGCCGGACCCGGCGTGATCTCCACCGTCCCGGCGCGACCAGGCCACACGTGCTGGCTGTAGACCACCTCGGGGAGGCGAGCATCCGGCAGCGCCCGGGCCCACACCTGGTCATCGAGCATCGCCTGGGCACCCACGGCAGTCTCTTCGGCGGGCTGGAAGATGAAGATCACGGTGCCCGACCACGCGCCCAGGTCCCCGGCCAGCAGAGTCGCGGCGCCTACGGCGCAGGTGATGTGTGTGTCGTGCCCGCAGGCGTGCATGACCGGCACGTCGCTGCCATCGGGCAGGCTGCCGCGGGCCACGCTGGCGTAGGGCAGCCCCGTCTCTTCGGGCAGCGGAAGCCCGTCGATGTCAGCGCGGAACGCCACGACAGGCCCGTCGCCGTTGGTCATCGTGGCGATCACCCCGGTGTCAGCGCACGGGGTGGTCTCATAACCCAGGTCACTCATCCGCTCGGTGATCAGAGCAGCGGTGTGGTGTTCGACCGAGGACAGCTCCGGGTGGGCGTGCAGGTGTCGATACAGGTCGTGCAAATCGGCGCGCAAGGCGTCCGGGATCTCGACTGAGGTGCTCACGTAGGCATTGTGCCGTGCGCTGGACCGGATGGTCGGCAGGCGGTTGCGCGTCCGTGAATCCGTGGCGCCGACGGGTGCGTGCACGGCTGAGATCCGGTGCGGGGAGGATGTCCGGTATGAGGCTCACTCAGGTGATCGACACGTCTGCGGCGGTAGCGGCGACGACCTCACGTTCGGAAAAGGTCGCGGCGCTCGCGCAGATGCTGCGCGAGGCCGTGAAGGCGCACGGTCCCGGGGACCATCACATCGAGGTGGTCGCGGACTACTTGGCCGGCACACTGCCCCAGCGCCGAGTGGGGGTGAGCTGGCGAGGGTTGCGTGACCTGCCCCCGCCCGCCGCCACGGCCAGTTTGACCATCGAGCAGACCGACGCCGCGTTGAGCGCGTTGGCGCAGGTGTCCGGGAGCGGTTCGGCGAGCAAGCGGGTCCGCGCTGTGGATGAACTGTTCGGGCTCGCCACCGCGGCCGAGCAGACATGGTTGTCCGCCCTCATCACCGGCGAGTTGCGCCAGGGTGCCAGCGACGGTGTCATCGTGCAGGCGATCGCTGCTGCGGCGGGCGTCGAGGTGTCCGTCGTGCGTGCAGCGGTCATGCGGGCCGGATATCCGGGAACGGTGGCCCGCGTTGCGCTGTCAGCTCCTACCGCGCCGCAAGCCACCGAGGCGTTGGCCGCGATCACGCTGCGTCTGGGCCGCCCGCTACGCCCGATGCTGGCCGGATCGGCCCCCAGCGTGACCGAAGCGGTGGACGGCTCCCACCCCGTGGCCGTCGAGCGAAAGATTGACGGCATCCGCATCCAGGCCCACCTGTGGGAGTCGCCGACGGGTCGTGAGGCGCACATCTTCACCCGCACCCTGGAGGAGATCACCGATCGAGTGCCTGAAGTGGTCGAGGAGCTGACGCGCCTGCCCACGCGGTCTGCGGTGCTGGACGGCGAGATC
>JBASAZ010000104.1:0-8940 GCA_049650845.1 Ornithinimicrobium sp. | reverse complement strand
ACCCCGATGAGGATGGCCAACGCCGACGCGCCGACCGCCACGACCAGGCTGACCCGGGCACCCCAGACCACCTCGGCCAGCACCGAGCGTCCCAGCGTGTCGGTTCCGAACCAGTGCCGAGCCGACGGCGGGGCCAGGGTATCGGCGCCATACCCCGAGGGGTATGGCGCAATCAACGGTGCGGCGAGCGCCACCAGGATCAGTGCCGTGAGCAGGACCACGGCGGCGATCCCCAATGGGTTCTGACGAAAATGCCGCCACGTCTCCGCCGCCGCGCTGTCGTAGGTCGGCACCGCCTCCGCATCGCCGGTGGTATCTGGATCGGACCCGACGGCGCTCACGAGGACCGCACCCGGGGATCCAGCATGCCGTAGGCCAGGTCCGTCACGAGGTTGGCCAACACCACCGTAGCGGCGAGCATGATGAAGGCACCTTGAAGCACCGGGAAGTCCAACCGGTTGACCGAGTCGTAGATGGCTCGGCCGACACCGGGGTAGGCGAAGACGGTCTCGGTCAGCACCGCACCACCGACGAGGAAGCCCAGCTGTAGTCCGAGCAAGGTCGTCGTGGGCAGCAGGGCGTTGCGCAGGGCATGCTTCCAGACCACGGTCCGAGCCGGTAACCCCTTGGCTCTGGCCAAGTCACAGTAGTCTTCACCGAGGGAGTCGATGAGGGTGGCGCGCATGGTGAGCACGTAGGAGCCGAGTGAGACCAGCACCAACGATGCGCAGGGCAGGATCAGGTGGGCAGCGACGCTGCCGTACCAGGCCAGGCCATACGTCTGCTCGTTGTAGGCCCCGCCGATGGGCAGCCAGCCGAGTTGAAGCCCAAGGACGTACAGCAACAGTATCCCGATGCTGGGCACGAACAGCGACTGCCCGACGACCCCTCCGACCTGGACGGCTCGGTCCACGATCGTTCTGGCCCGGGTGGCGGCCAGGACGCCCAAGGGCACCCCTATCGCTACGGTGACGGCCAGGGCGGTCAGCGTCAGCAGCAGTGTCCAGGGCAGCCGCGCCATCAGCACCTCGGTCACCGGGACCCGCTGGGTAAAGGAGATCCCGAGGTCACCTTGGGCCAGCTGCACCAGGTACTTTCCGTACTGCGTCGGCAGGGAGTCACTCAACCCGTAGCGCTGCAACAGATCCAGCCGGGTGGCCTCGTCCATGTTGGTGCTGGCCAAAGCGGTGACCGGGTCGCCGGGTAGCAGACGCAGCAGCAGGAAGGTCACCGTGACGGCGAACCACAAGGTGATCACACCTCGCAGCAGCCGGCGCCCGACAAAGAGCACGAGTGATGGCATAGACCGATCTCCAGACCGTGGGCGTTCAGTTGGTCGGGGTCGCGTTGGCCAGCGATTCGGGGTCGATGATCGACAACAACTCGCTGGGCCGGACCGTGAAGTTGGTCCAGTCATCACTGTGCGCAACGTAGAGATTCTGCACGTACATGATGTTGTCCACGTACAGCTCCCGGACTCGGGATGCGGCGTCCTGGATCAGCGCGGTCCGCTCTTGGTCGTCCACGCTGGCTTGAGCCTGTTGGATGAGGTCGGTGAGCTGGGGGTCCTCGACGTGCGCGTAGTTGATAGCGCCGTCGGGCAAGTACTGCAGTGCCATGTTGGAAACCGGCTCGTCCATGATGGCGAACGACCCGGCGTAGATGTCGTAGTCACCCTCCTGCACCTTGGCCAGGTAGGTGTTGCGGTCCAGGCCCTCCAGGTCGATCGTGATGCCGGCTTCGGCTGCCGAGTCACGCACCAACGTGGCCCAAGCGGAGATGACGGGATCCTGCATGGAGTAGACCATGTTCAGCGTGAGATCTTCCACGCCTGCCTCTTTCAACAGCCGCCGCGACTCCTGAATGTCAAAGGTGTTCTCCTTCCACGAAGGATCGACGTACTCGCTCAAGGAGGGGGTGATGGGGCTCGAGTTGGCGCTGATCGCCTGCCCTTGGACGGCGACCTTACGGATGGCCTCATAGTCCACGGCATGCACCAAGGCCTCGCGGACCTGGACGTCCTGAAGCGGTTTGCGCTCCAGGTTGTAGACCATCTGGGTGAAGCCCAGTCCGGGCACTTCAGCCAGCTCGACGCCGTCGGCCTGACGCAACGGCTCGACCTGCGCCGGTGGCAGCGCGTTGGCCACGACGTCCACCTCGCCGCTTTGCAAAGCCAGGATCTCGGTGTTGACGTCCGGGTAGACCTGGAAGATGACCTCGGCCGGCACCGGCGTGCCCCCGGGAGCCATCGGGTAGTTCTCGACCCGCTCCAGGGTGTAGCTCTGTCCGCGGTTGGCCTCGGTGAGCACGAAGGGGCCGGCGCTGACCCAGTCCTCGGTATTGGCGAAGTCCTCCACCGGGTTGTGCTTGCCGAACTGCGCCTCGGGCACGATGACCTGCCAGAAGCCCACCTCGGGGACCACGATGCTGTCCGGCTGGGAGAGCTCGATCTCAACCCGCGTGTCAGAAACGGCCGTCGCTTGAACCACGTTGCCCATGAATCCGTAGACGACGTTGCCGGTCGGGTTCTGTTCCTTAACGGTGTTGATCGAGTACGCGACGTCCTTCGCCGTCACCGGGGTCCCGTCGCTCCACTGGAAGTCATCACGGATCTCGTAGAACGCGGCCATTCCGTCCTCGGAGTAACCCCACTCCGTGGCCAGGTAAGGCTCTTTGGAGCCATCCTCGTTGATCGTCAGCAGCCGGGGGTACATCAGGTCGGTGACCCAGCTGTCGGTGCGGCTGTTGCCCATCAGCGGGTTGAAGTTGACGACATCAGTGGTCGTGGCAATCCGCAGGGTCGCATCGGAGGCTGTGCCCTCGGCGCCGGTGGAGGCGCCGTCCCCGGCACTCTCGGGTGCGCTGGGGGCACAGGCGGCGAGCACGGTGGCAAGCACAGTGGTGGCGAGCAGGACAGTGGGACGAAGTGTGCGCATCAGGACCAAACCTCTTCGAGAACTCGCAGGATGTTGCCGCTGACCACGGCGCGGATGTCGTCATCGGACCAGCCGTGGGAGACCAGCCAGCCGATAATGTTGTAGAAGCACTCAGCCGGGTTCTCCAGCCCGTCGACATACTCCTGTTTTTCGAACTGCACATCCCCGTGCGCCTGCCCGATGGACAGGTTCGCCGAGAACGCGTCGTGCAGCCCGACATGGTCACCGAACAGGGTGTCCGGCCCGAAGGCCACGTGCTCGATGCCGACCAGGTCCACCAGGTGAGTGAAGTGGTCCATGACTGATTCCAAGCTGTGCTCGGGGTGGTTTCGCGACAGCGTGGTATGCGGTGCGGCCTCCAGACCGATCACCCCACCGCGCTGCGTCATCGCTTCGATGACGGCGTCCGGTTTCATCCGGTTGATCGGCCATACCTCGCGGGAACCGCAGTGGGTCATGAAGATCGGTTTGGTCGAGGCCTGAATGACCTCGAGTGCCGTCCGGTCTCCGGAATGCGAGACGTCGATGGCCAGACCCAGTTGATTCATCCGCCGAACCGCGCGTTCGCCGAAGAAGGTCAACCCTCCGTCGTGACGCTCTTTGAGCCCGCTGCCCAGCAGGTTGGCCTCGGAGTACGCGATACCGATCTGACGGACCCCGAATCCGTAGAGGATATCGAGACGGTCCACTTCGTTCTCGATCATGGTCGCCGCCTCCAGCCCGAACACCAGGCCTAACCGGCCGGTCTCGTGGGCGTGGGTGATGTCCCGCACCCGCTCCACCTTGACCAGGTAGTCCTGGTGGGCCAGGTCAGCCATCCGCATCCCTAGGTCGTGCAGCACGTCCTGCCACTTCCACCCGCCGTTGCTGCTGATGCAACAGGTGCCGTCCATGACGTTGTCGAATACGGCCGTCATTCCGGAGCGGGCCAACCCCTCGAAGCCGGTGGTCTCGCGTCCTCCGCGGATGTACTCACGCAGGTCGCCGTGCAGATCCTCCGGGAATACCGAGGGATGGTCGTGTAGCGAGATCACGACGTTGTCGGCCAACAGTGCGCGCGTGCGGTCCTCCTGCTCTGGGCTCAGACTCAGACCCGCGTAGGCAGGCACGCGCCCGACTTCAGCGGCCAGCTTGATGTCCGGGTAGTCGCGACCCGCTTCCAGATATTCGTACGATCGGTAGCCCGTGTACTTCTGCGCCGGTTCCAACACGTGGTACTCCCTTCTTAGGTCGACGACGCTGCGGTCACCCTCGGCGGGGCGGTTCACAAGCGTCGAAGAAGTCACAAGTCATCATCTACGGGAGTAGTGTTGCCATAATGCGGCGTTTACGTCAAGATCTGAGAGAGAATTCATCACGTTGCAGGAGAGTTCGCAAGGATGCGTGACCGAGGCGGAAACGGAGGCCACCCATGAGCAGTGGCGAGCGAGTCGATGCGCAACCGCAGGCACTCACCGTCCGCGGGCTGACGGTGAGCTTCCCCGGTCGGCGCGGTGTGGTGGTCGGTGCAGCGGGGGTGGACCTCGACGTCGAGCCGGGGGAACTGGTGGCTGTGCTGGGTGAGTCCGGGTCGGGTAAGTCGGTCACCGCCCGCGCGATCTTGGGACTGCACGACCCAGGCAGCACCACGGTCACCGCGGACCGTCTCGAGGTGGGTGGCCAGGACGTGCTGAGGCTGGACGAGACAGGGCTTCGAAAACTGCGTGGCAGCCGGATGAGCATGGTCTTCCAGGACGCGCTGTCTGCACTGAACCCGGTGCTGTCCGTAGGCGACCAGATCGGGGAGCTGTATCACCACCACCTCGGGTCCAGCCGTCGGGAGCGCCGAAGACGCGCAGTCGAAATGTTGGAACTGGTCGGCATCCCTGGAGCCGCGGCCCGCGTGGGTGACTACCCGCACCAGTTTTCCGGGGGCATGCGTCAACGGCTGCTGATCGCTATGGCGATCGCCCTGGAGCCGGCCCTTCTCATCGCCGACGAGCCGACCACCGCCCTGGATGTCACCGTGCAGGCCCAAATCCTGGAGTTACTGGATCGGTTGCGACGCGAGATGGACATGGCCGTGCTCTTGATCACGCACGATCTCGCGGTGGTCTCCGAGGTCGCCGACCGGGTCAACGTCATGTATGCCGGACGGATCGTCGAGTCGGGCACGACCGACGCGGTGTTCACCAGGCCCTCGCATCCCTACACGGAGGCGCTGCTGCGCTCGGTGCCTCAGTCTTTCGGCGGACGGGACGAACTGGCCGTTATCCCCGGGAGCCCGCCGCGCCCGAGCGAGCTGCCGAGGGGTTGTCCGTTTCATCCCCGGTGCGACTGGGCGGTCCAGACCTGCCTCGATACCCGGCCTGCGTTGGAGTCCCCGACAGAAGGACGACGCGCTGCCTGCCACCGAGCACAGGAGGTCCTGCATGTCGTCCGTTGAACCGATTCTCGTAGCCGAGCAGCTGACCAAACACTTCCGCATCAAGGGACGCGGACTGGGGCACCGCACGGTCAGCGCCGTCGACGGGGTGTCGCTTTCGTTGAATCGTGGGGAATCCCTGGGCATCGTGGGCGAGTCCGGGTGCGGCAAGACCACCCTTGCGCGCATGCTGGTCGGTCTCGAACAACCCACGACGGGCTCGATCCGTCTGGGCGGGACCGAGACGACCCGGCTAGGAGGCTCGCAGCGACGGAAAATGAGTCGCCGCGTGCAGATGATCTTCCAGGATCCGTACACCTCACTGAACCCGAGGCTCACCGTGCTGGAGATCGTGGGCGAGCCGCTGCGCGTGCACGGAATCGAACGGCGCGGGCCGGGCTTGCGCCGACGCGTGGCCGCGCTTCTCAACCAGGTGAACCTGCCTGCGGAGATGATGTCGCGCTATCCCCACCAGTTCTCCGGGGGGCAGCGCCAGCGCATCGGAATCGCCAGGGCGCTCGCGTTGGCGCCCGAGGTCCTCGTGTGCGACGAACCCGTCTCTGCCCTGGACGTCTCTGTGCAGGCTCAGGTCGTGAACCTGCTCCGTGGTCTGCAACGCGACACCGGCATCGCACTCGTCTTCATCGCCCATGACCTATCAGTGGTGCGTCACGTCGCCGATCGTACGGCCGTCATGTACCTCGGCCGGCTCGCCGAAACCGGGCCTACCCCCCAGTTGTTCGACTCCCCCGCGCACCCGTACACGCAAGCGCTACTGTCAGCCTCCCCCACCGTGCGTGGCCACGATGGGTCCACACCACGCCACGCACGAATCATGCTGTTGGGCGACCCCCCCTCGCCCACCGACCCGCCCTCGGGATGCCGCTTTCGCACTCGCTGCCGACTGGCCACTGGCGAGTGCGGCACCGAACAACCCCCGATGATGGAAGTCCACACGCCCTCAGGGTTCTCACAACACGACGCCCAACGACACGAGGCGGCGTGCATCCACATGAACGCCGCGCACGCCGAATCGAGGCTTGTTCGATAAGCGGGAGGTCGCTCGCCTCCGCTCCCACTGCGAGACACAGGGCTCGTGTGCCAGGCGTCATGACGCCGACCTGGCCAGGCTAGTCACGCCCCGCTCAGACGGCGAGCAGGGCGCAGCGAGCGTACGATGGCTGCAACTTGGCGTCTCAGGTTGACGACCGTCCCGTCGGGCAAGCCACCGCCTGGTGGCGTCAACCCTTGGGATGTGTTCCTCGTGTATGACCACCCGTCGTTCCTGCATACGATGTCCGGCTTTGCCCGTCTGCTCCTCACGCCCTACGACGTAGACGCGACCCTTCAGGAGCTAGCCGAGAAGGCAACCGAGGTGTTGGGTCTGGCAGGCAGCGGCGTGTCCTTGATGGTGGGCGAGCACCTGGTGTTTGGAACGGCAGTTCCCGCCAGGGTCGCGGCTCTCGAGCACGCCCAAGTGGCCTCGCAGGAAGGACCGTGCGTGCAAGCCTGCCACATCGGTGATGTCGTGGCGGTCGCTGACCTGGCACGCAAGTCGGACGGGTGGGACGCGTACCGGGCGGTGGCGGTGAAGCACGGGATCGGTGCGGTCGCGGGTGTCCCGATGTCGTTGAACGGCCAGGTCGTTGGTGCCCTCAACCTGTACGCCGAGGGCCCACGGGACTGGTCCGCGCAGGACCTGGCTGCGGTGCAAGTCTTGGCCGACATGTGCACCGGAATCCTGATCAACGCCTCACAGGTGCGTCAGCAAGAGCAACTGACCGAACAGTTGCAACGTGCGCTGAACTCCCGGGTAGTGATCGAGCAGGCGAAAGGGATCGTGGCGAACGCCCACGAGGTGAGCGTGGACCAAGCCTTCGAACGGATCCGCCGCTACGCCCGCGACCGCAACGCCACCTTGCGCTCCGTGGCGGAGGCCGTCGTGAACCTCGGTCTGCACGTCTGAGTCCCCACGCGGCCGGTCAACGGGAAACCGAGCATCCGCACGTCGCACGGCAGTCCGGCTACGGGCAGCGGCTGGGCCAGGACCCCCTTGGCCTGCTCGATTTCGGCTCGGCTGGCTAGCCCGGTTTGGAGTTGCCGAGCGCACAGGTCCTTGCGGCGAGCCCCCCGATCCTGCCACATCCCGATGGTCGCGATGTCGGCAAGACCCTGGCCGGTCGACACCTCGCGCGCGCTCAGCACGTCGCCGCGGACCCGAACACACTCATCGCCCCATGGTCTGACCGTGGTGACGCGTGGCGGCCGATAGCACTGACGCTCTTCTCGGTCTGTGTCACTTCCCCCCGATAGGCGACCGGAGTACCGTCTAAGGGGCTGCTCCACGATGGGCCGGTGTCACGGCCGCTTCCGGCAGCCGGGACAACAGGAGGCTCCGATGACGGACCAGGTGCATGGTGGGGACACCTTTCAGACCTCTGGCCAGGCCTACGACGCGTTCATGGGCCGCTACTCCAAACCTCTCGCGGTCGTGTTCGCCGACACGCTGCAACTGACCACGGGTCTGAGCGTCCTGGACGTGGGCTGCGGTCCCGGCGCGTTGACCAGCGTGCTCACCGACCGGCTCGGCGCGGGTGCAGTGGCGGCCTGCGACCCCTCAACGCCCTTCGTGTCCGAATGTGCTGCCCGCTGCCCGGGGGCGGACGTGCGGGCGGGGCGCGCCGAGGAGATCCCCTTCGGCGATGACGCCTTCGACGTCGCCCTGGCCCAGTTGGTCTTGCACTTCGTCAGCGACCCAGCTCGGGCCGCGGGTGAGTTGCGCCGGGTGCTGCGCCCGGGTGGGAAGGCAGCCGCGTGCGTCTGGGACTTCTCTGAGGGTATGCAGATGCTGCGACACTTCTGGGACGCCGCCCTGACCGTCGACCCGAACGCGCCCGATGAGGCCCGGACCCTGCGCTTCGGGCGGCCGGGCGAGATCGCCGACCTTCTCGACGGGGCGGGCTTCGAGAACGTGACCGAGACGACGTTGGCGGTCTCCACGACCTACACCGACTACGACGAGCTGTGGAACGGCTTCCTGGCCGGGATCGGCCCGGCCGGGGCGTACTGCACCAGTCTGTCCCAGCAGTCTCAGGCGGCGGTGCGGGAAGAGCTCTTCCGTCGGGTCGGCTCCCCCGAGGCAACCTTCTCGCTTCGTGCGGTGGCCCGGTGCGCCTCCGGAGTCGCAGCGACGTGAGGTCCACGGCGTCCCGCCACGACGAGGACGTATTCCCGGTCGATCGCACCATTCGAGAGGTGCGTCTCGGGCCAGTTCAGTGAGCTCACGGTTGCCTGGAAGCCTCAGGCATGCTCTCGCAATCCGAAGCCGGAGCGCCGAGTCCCACGACCGTCACGCTCGCGGTGGACCCCGGCGAAGAAGAGGAGAACTACGACACCGGCAAGGGGATCGGACTCCGAAAGCGTAATCGCTTCCAGCACGGCGGGGTCAGGCAGCGAACCGCCATTTCGGGGCATATCTGCTGCGCGCCTACCGCAGTACAGTGACAAGGTGAACGGGTTAGCGCCCGGGCAACGGGCCCAGTCCGTGCGGGTTAGCGACATGTTGTCTCCGCCGCATTCGCGCTCAACCTCACGACGTCG
>JBASAZ010000103.1:0-4961 GCA_049650845.1 Ornithinimicrobium sp. | reverse complement strand
GACATGAACTGATCGCCGCCCAGCGCCGACAACGTGTCGTCGTCAATGATCAGAGCCACGTGCTGATAGCCGAAGAGCCGCTCGGGGTCCTCCAGGACGCGATAGTCACCGCTCTCCAGCTGCGCGTCGGTGCTGAACACGTTGGCCACGTCGACGTCCCCTTCGAACAGGGCGTTGAAGGTGGCATCGAGGGCGAGCGGGACGAAGGTGCCATTGGTGAGACCGTAGGTCCCCTGCATCCCGGCGAAGCCCTGCTCCCGGTCCTCGAACTCCGGACGCGCCCCCAGGGTAAAGCTGGGCAGGTCGCGCAGATCGGGGATGGAGCGTAGACCGTTCTCGCGCGCGAACTGTGTCGTGGTCGCGATGGCGTCGACGTTCTCGAACGGAGTCTCGGAGCTGACCGACTGTCCGCGAGAGGCGTAGAACTCACGGGCGATCTTGGCCGTCTCCTCGCTGGACTTGCCCACCACGTCCTCGCCGGCAACCACGGTCGCGGCAACCCCCAGATACTCCGGGTAGGCGTCGATGTCGCCATCCTGGAGCGCCTCGTCGATGACCTCGGTGGGGCCAACGTTCTTGCGCAGGGTGACCTGATAGCCAGCGTCCCGGAGCGCTTGGGCATACAGCTCCCCGGTCACGACCGACTCGGTGAAGTTCTTAGTGCCCATGGTCATCTGCAGGCTTTGGCCTTGCGGCTGAGACGAGCCCTGCTCTGCGCCGCCACCGGAGCAGCCCGCGAGCGCCAACGCCGCGACGGCGAATGTCGCTGCCCCAGTGACGATCACTCTGTTGGTCATGGCAACTCCCGTGTCGCGTGAAACGTCTCCGCCGGGCCCAAGGTGGGTCATCGACATCGTGGCAGACAAACATCACCGGGACAACGGTGTGCCGAGGCGCATCTGTGCAGCCGAAAACGGTGCCCTGGCGTCCGGTCGGTGCGTCGGACAGTGGTGCGCTCGTCAGCCGATCAGGACGTTGGCGAAGACCTGCCAGGCCAGGGCACTCTTGGCGATCAGGCTGAGCACGATGTAGGTGCGCTCGCCGGTGAGGTAGTTGCTCCAGCGTCCGATTTGGCGGTACTGCAACCACTGGTTAAGGGCGAAGGAGTTGAAGAACACGAAGATCGTGATGAGGATGCCGTAGACGAAGCCGGGGGGACCTTCGCCGCCTTCGACCGCGACGTTGACGATGAGGTATGCCGCCACGGCCAGCCAGGGTCCGATGCCGGCGATGCAGCCGAACCAGAACGGGGTCCACCATGCCCGATCGCCCCGGGTGGGCCGCTCGTCCTTGGTGTGCATCAGCCCGTTGTTCGTCATCTCCATCAGCCAGCCGAACAGGATCATCGCGACGTTGGCGATGCCGAGGCCGATCAGCGCGGCGATGTCGGTGATCCCGAAGACTAGGCTGATCAGCAGGATCATCAGGGTGGAGGACAGGCTGTATTCCACCCAGCGGAACCGGTTGCGCCCTTGGGATAGTTCGCTGACGTAGCGCGGGTAGCCCCACGGGGAGGCGATGAGGAAGTGGAAGAACGCCGACAGGAACAGGAACGACGCCGTTCCGGCCGCTAGCGGCACGTCGAACACCGAGTTGGTGACCCCTTCGGACAGCGGTGTTCCCGGCGGACCGTTCAGCGCGAACGTCGAGACCGACAGGGCGAAGTCGTTGGCCAACAGCACCATGACCGACCCCGATGCCAGGTGCAGCACGCCCATGACCAGGTTGAAGATCCGTAGTCGCGTGGCCGCCCGCTCCGAGACGGTCACGGACCGGGTGTGGAGCTCGATCGGGTAGGTCGCCATACCCCATTGTGACGACCACCCAAGGGTGCACCGTCAGCGGGTCGCGCCGGTGACCATCCAGGCCTCGCCGCGAGCACGCAGCAGCAGGGTCACCGCCCTCATCACCATGAAGCCGGTGAAGGCCATCCAGAGCCAGACCAGTCCAGCGGTGCCCTCGACGCCCGAGGCCCAGACGGCGTACAACAGGGGCAGATAGGCCACGAAGAGCGCGGTCTGTGCGACCGCGAGCCACCACATGTCACCGGCTCCCATCAGCACCCCGTCAAGGACGAAGGCGATCCCGGAGATGGGCTGCCCGAGCGCGACCACGATGAGCGCAGCCGCGATACTCGCGCGCACCTCGGGATCGCTGGAAAACCCGAGCGGGATCACGCGGTGTAACCCCAGGATGGCGAGGGTGAGCAGGCCCCCGAACCACGCCCCCCACCGCAGCATCGTGCGCACCGCGGCTCGCGTCCGGGCCCGGTCTCCGGCGCCCAGGTACTTGCCGGTGATCGCTTGGCCGGCGATCGCCAAGGCGTCGAGGGCGAAGACCACGGCGGTCCACACGGTCATCGAGACCTGGAAGGCGGCGAGGTCGGAGTCACCCAGGCCGGCGGCGACCCAGGTGGTGGCCAGCAAGGTGGCGCGCAGGGACAGGGTGCGGATGATCAGGGGTATGCCGCCTAGCGCGGCGCTCAAGACTCCGCCGGGGTGGAAGGAGCGGGGTGCGGACTCGCGTCGTGCTCCGCGCAGCACCACGAGGGCCAGGGCGGTCGCCATCGCCGTCTGCGCGATGACGGTGCCCCACGCGGCGCCGGCAATACCGAACCCGACCCCGTGCACGAGCAGCAACGACAACCCTGCGTTGGCGCTGAAGCCGAACACCGCGACCACCAACGGAGTGGTGGTGTCCTGAAGCCCCCGCAGGACTCCGGTGGCCGCGAGCACGATCAGCATCGGGGGTATGCCGTAGGCCGAGATGGACAGATACGTCACCGCCTCGTCACCAGCCCCGGGGGAGGCACCGAAAAGCTCGACGATGGGGCCTGCCGCGATGACCAGGACTGCGGTGGTGACGATGCCGAGGAGAGCGGCGAGATACATCCCGTCGATGCCTGCACCGATAGCCCCCGGCAGATCCCCGGCGCCGGCGCGCCGCGCCACCACCGCGGTGCTGCCGTAGGCGAGAAAGACGAAGATCCCGACGGCGGTCAGGAGCACTGCCGTGGCGATGCCGAGACCGGCCAATGACGTCGTGCCGAGGAAGCCGATAATGGCGCTGTCGGCCAGCAGGAAGAGGGGCTCGGCGACAAGCGCGAGGAACGCGGGGATGGCCAGACGCAGAATCTCCGTGCGCTGCTCGGCGGCCTCGGAATCGCGGGATGGTGGCACGACAGATCAGCATAGGCGTGACGGACGGGGCGCGTGGGTGTGGACGACGGGGTGTAGTGGCCTTCTGTCGCAACTTCTTTTCCTCCACACCCCCACGGGGCGCGTTAGCGCAGGCCAGCGACCAGGTGGAGCAAAAGATTTCTGCTTATCCACAGCCTTGCCCACAGGCTGTGCACCGACGCGAGGGGGACGGGACCGACTTATCCCCAGCGCGTCAACAGGGGCAGTTTGGGGCCTTGCCCCTTCGGTCGTAGCGTGTCGCGGCGGGGTAGTTGGACGCGGTGTCGGGTGGTGTGTCGGCGGCTCGTGATCAGGTAGAGATCCATGAGGGACAGGAGACCAGGGTGTCGTTGAGCGAGATGGACCAAGCCTTCGCGACGATGCCCGACCCCGGGGCCCAGGACCGGGTTCCACCGCAAGATGTCGCCGCCGAGCAGAGTGTCCTGGGCTCGATGTTGCTCTCCAAGGACGCCATCGGCGAGTGCTCGGAAATCGTCCAGTCCATCGACTTCTACCGCCCGGCACACGAGACCCTCCACGAGGCGATCGTCGATCTGTTCAGCCGCGGCGAGCCGGTCGACGCCATCACCGTCGCCGACGAACTGTCCAAACGGGGTGACCTGTCGCGGATCGGCGGGACGGCATACCTGCATCAGCTGATCGCCTCGGTGCCGACGGCGGCGAACGCGTCGTACTACGCCCAGATCGTGACCGAACGAGCCATGTTGCGCCGACTGGTCGAGGCCGGCACCCGGATCGTGCAGATGGGATACGCGCAGGGTGGCGGCGACGTCGAAGAGATCGTCAACATGGCCCAAGCCGAGGTCTACGGAGTGGCCGACCGGCGCAAGGGCGAGGACTATCACCCGCTCTCGGAGCTGCTGGAGCCGACCCTTGACGAGATCGAGCATGCCGCAGGGTCCTCGGGGGAGATGGTCGGGGTACCGACCGGATTCACCAGCCTCGATGAGCTGACCAACGGTTTGCACCCCGGGCAGATGATCATCGTGGCCGCCCGGCCGGCCGTGGGCAAGGCGCTGGCTCTCGACACCCCACTGCCAACACCCACAGGGTGGATCACGATGGGCGAGGTCCGGGTGGGGGACCAGCTGTTGGGAGCCGACGGGCTTGCCACGACGGTCACTGCGGCGACGGACCGAATGGAGGGACGGCCGTGCTTCGAGGTGGAGTTCTCGGACGGGTCCACGATCCTCGCCGATGCCGACCACCAATGGATGACCCAGACACGGGCCCCCCGCCATCGGTCCAGCCCGATAGCCCGGGTGGGTGCTGGTGCCGTCCACGCCCTCCTCGGTCAAGACCTCGACGATGCCTCCGACGTGCACACGACGTCACAGATCGCCGCGACGTTGCGGACTCGCAACAGGGAGCGAAGGCTGAATCACTCGGTCGCGCTCACCCAGCCTTTGCGGCTCGCCGAAGCGGACCTACCGGTGGCTCCGTACGTATTGGGAGCGTGGCTCGGGGACGGGCTCAGCGCCGATGCTCGATGGACGAGCCTCGACCCCGAAGTGGCGATGTTCATCCACGGCGAGGGTATGGATGGCGAAGGCACTGATGGTGAGCGCATTGATGGCGAGGGTATTGAGGTTGAGCAGCTGAGCAGTGGCCGGGTCGGGTGTCGCGCGGGCGTCCACGATCACGGGAGCCTCGAGACTCTGCTGAGGGGATTACGGGTCCTCGGTCACACACACATCCCTGCGGTCTATCAGCGAGCATCGCAATCTCAGCGGCGAGCACTGCTCGCCGGGCTCCTCGATA
>JBASAZ010000102.1:0-17811 GCA_049650845.1 Ornithinimicrobium sp. | reverse complement strand
GGGCGACTCGGTGACGGCTCCGATGCAGGGCACCGTGGTCAAAGTGGTGGTCAGCGAGGGTGATGAGGTCGGCGAGGGTGATGTCGTCGTCGTGATCGAGGCGATGAAGATGGAGCAACCGATCAAGGCTCATAAGGCGGGCACCGTGAGCGGGCTCAAGACGGAGGTGGGCCAGACCGTCACCAACGGTGCCGTGATCTGCGATCTGTCCTAGGCGCCTACTCCACGAGTGAGTGCAACTGCCGAGCGGCTTCGGCCAACGACCCGGACATCGAGGGATAGATGGTGAACGTCGACGCAAACTGATCGACGCTGAGCCGGGACGACACGGCCAGCGCAATGGGGAAGATCAGTTCGCTGGCTCGGGGTGAGACCACCACTCCTCCCACGATCGTGTCGCCGCCCCTGCGCGCGAAGATCTTCACGAACCCGTCGCGCAGATTTTGCATTTTCGCTCGGGGATTCTTGGTCAGCGGAAGCATCACCACCCTGGCGTCGATGCGTCCCTCGTCGATGTCTGCTTGGGACACTCCCACGGTGGCGATCTCGGGGTCGGTGAAGATGTTCGAGCTCACCCGGCCCAGCGACAACGGCGCGACCGCGTCGCCCAAGGCGTGGGCAATAGCGATCCGTCCCTGCATGGCCGCGACCGAGGCCAGCGGCAGCACTCCGGTGCAGTCTCCCGCCGCGTAGATGCCGGGCACGCTGGTTCGCGACACCCGGTCGACCTGGATGTGCCCCGACGACGACAGCTCCACGCCGACCTCGGCGAGCCCGATATCTTCGGTGTTGGGCAACGAGCCGACCGCCAGCAGGGCGTGACTGCCGGTCACCTCCCGGCCATCCGCCAACGTGACCAGCACCCCCGTCTCGGTCCGCTCGACCGCGGATGCGCGCGAACGGTTCAGCACCGTCATACCGCGACGCCGGAAGACGTCCTCCAACAAGGTGGCCGCGTCTTCGTCCTGGCCGGGCAGCACCCGGTCACGCGATGACACCAAGGTGACCTGCGAGCCGAGGCCGAGATAGGCATGCGCCAGCTCCGCCCCCGTTACCCCCGATCCGATCACGATCAGGTGCTCCGGCAGCTCGGTCAGGTCGTAGATCTGCTGCCACGTCAGAATGCGCTCACCGTCTGGGACGGCACTGTCCAGCACGCGTGGTCGAGCCCCGGTGGCCAGCAAAATCACGTCGGCGTCCAGATGGCGATCCCCTACGTCGACACAGCTCCGGTCCTGCACGACCGCGGTCCCCGTGATGATCTCTACCCCGGCCTCCTCCAGTCGCTCGGCGATATCGGCACTCTGCGCCTTGGCCAGGCTCATCACCCGGGCGTTGATGTCATCGACGTGGGCGGTGACTCCCTGGTTCTTCGGCGCGCCGTCGAACTGGACCCCGATCCGCCGGGCAGCGGTGAAGCGGTCCATGAAGTCGGCGGTCGCGATCAGGGCCTTGCTGGGCACGCAGTCGGTCAGCACTGCCGCCCCGCCGATGCCCTCGCGCTCCACGAGATAGACCTGGCAACCCAGGTGCGCGGCGGTCAACGCGGCTTCGTATCCCCCGGGTCCGCTGCCGATGACGATGGCCTTGGGTTGACTATTGCTCATCTGGTCATCCAACCATCGCTACGCTGAGCCAGTGACTCGCGCCCCCTCCCACCAGCCGAACCCCGATCTCGACGACGCAGACGTCGATCCCTTCGATCTCGCCGCGGAGGCCGCCCAGGCCATCGCTGAGGCCACCGGACACGCCCGACACGACGTCGGGCTCGTGCTCGGGAGCGGCTGGGGAGCTACCGCCGACCTGATTGGTGAGACCACGGCCACCGTGGATATCGCCGAGGTGCCCGGCTTCAGCGCCGCGGCGGTAGCCGGCCATCACGGCACCATCTCGTCGGTGTCGATCACCGGCAGTGAGCGCCGCGCCTTGGTCTTCGGCACCCGAACCCACTTCTATGAGGGTCGCGGCGTGCGAGCCGTGGTGCACGGCGTGCGAACCGCTGCGGCTGCCGGCTGCACGACGATGGTGCTCACGAACGGCTGCGGCGGCCTGCGTCCCGAATGGGCGCCGGGGACCCCGGTCCTCGTTCGTGATCACCTCAACCTGACCGGGGCCTCGCCGGTCGAGGGTGCGAACTTCGTCGACCTCACCGACCTCTACACCCCGGCGTTGCGCGACCTCGCCCACGAGGTGGACCCGTCCTTGGAGGAGGGGGTCTACGCGCAGTTCCGCGGCCCGCACTACGAGACTCCCGCCGAGGTGGAGATGGCGCGGCGCCTGGGGGCGGACCTGGTCGGTATGTCGACCACGCTGGAAGCCATCGCCGCTCGCCAGGTGAACATGCAGGTGCTGGCCATCTCGTTGGTGACCAACGCTGCCGCCGGCGTGAGCGACCAACCCCTCTCCCACGACGAGGTGATCGAAGCCGGCAAGGAAGCCTCGCAGCGGTGCAGCGCTCTGCTCTCCGAGATCGTGGGGCGGCTGTGATGGAAACCCCGCAGGACCTGCTCACCCAGGCACGAGACTGGCGCGAGGACGATCCGGACGAAACCACGCGTCAGGAGCTGGCCGACTTGATCGGGCGAGTCGAGGCCGACGGGACACCTGACGCAGACCGCGCGAGCGAGGACGTTCAGGATGCGCTCGCCGAGCTGGCCGATCGCTTCTCCGGCACCCTGACCTTCGGCACCGCGGGATTGCGGGGCCCCCTGGGCGCGGGTCCGAACCGGATGAATCGATCGGTGGTGATCCGTGCGGCCGCCGGACTCACCGCATACCTGCAGGACGAAGGCGGCATCGCCTCCCCGCTGGTCGTCATCGGCTTCGACGCTCGGACCAACTCCGAGGTGTTCGCGACCGACACCGCCGCGGTCGTCGTGGCGGCAGGGGGCCGGGCGATGATCCTGCCGACACCTCTGCCTACTCCGGTTCTGGCCTTCGCCATCGGGCACCTGGACGCAGACGCCGGCGTCATGGTGACGGCCAGCCACAACCCGGCCACCGACAACGGATACAAGGTCTACCTCGGTGACGGCTCGCAGATCGTCTCCCCCGCCGACACGCAGATCGCCGCGCACATCGATGCCGTGCAGTCCACCTCGGCGGTGTCCCGCGCGGAGCAGGATTGGACGCGGCTGGGTGATGAGGTGCTGGAGGCATACCTTGATGCCGTTGCGGCCGTCGTCGACCCCGATAGTCCGCGCGAACTCTCACTGGTCCACACCGCCCTGCACGGCGTGGGCGGCGAGGTGGTGCGGCGCGCCTTCGAACGGGTGGGTTTCGATGCGCCGGCGCCGGTGGAAGAGCAGGAGCAGCCGGATCCGGCGTTCAGCACCGTGACCTTCCCCAATCCCGAAGAGGCCGGGGCGATGGACGCAGCCTTGCTCCTGGCCGAGGCGGTCCACCCCGACGCGGTCATCGCCAATGACCCGGATGCAGACCGTTGCGCGGTCGCCGTGCCGGGTAAGGAGGGCTGGCGGATGCTGCGGGGAGATGAGGTGGGGTGGTTGCTCGGACATCACCTCATCGCTCGCGGCATCGATCCTGCCGGTGAGCGGTCGGTGCTTGCGCGTTCGATCGTGTCGTCGCGACTCCTGGGCTCGATGGCCGATGCGGCCGGGTTGCCGGCCGTGGAGACGTTGACCGGCTTCAAGTGGATCGGACGGGTTTCCGGACTGGCCTACGGCTACGAAGAGGCGCTCGGTTATTGCTGCGATCCGGCGACGGTTCCGGACAAGGACGGCATCAGCGCGGCCCTCCTGATGGCCGAGCTCATCGCGAAGCTGCGGTCCAAAGACCGCACCGTTCAGGATGTGCTGGACGAGCTGGCGCTGGGCCATGGCGTGCACGCCACCGAGTCCTTCTCGGTGCGGCTCGATGACCTGTCTGCGGTGCCGCCGATGTTGCGAGCGTTGCTGGATTCTCCTCCCGAGCGGATCGGCGAGGCTGCCGTTCGTTCCGTCGAGGACCTCGAGCAGGGCAGTGGCGATCTGCCGGGCACCCCCGGGGTGAGGTTCTATCTCGAGGACGACACCCGCATTATCGTGCGCCCGAGTGGGACCGAGCCCAAGATCAAGGTGTATATCGAGGCGATCGTTCCCGTGGCGGGTCGGGGTCAGCTGACAGCCAGCCGCGCCCAGGCGCAGGATCGACTGAACGCCGTGGTGACAACGATGGAGAAGCTGACCGCGGCCTCCTGAGACCGCGATCACCCCTCGCCGAGACACCGGTCCCATGCCCGTGCTTCTCGGCCCGGTGAAGTCATGCCCCCGAACACCGCTCGGCCGCCGTCGCCCGAGCAGCAATGGCTCTTGTGGCCATCGAACATACGTACTAAACTCGTTCTATGTCCCCCACCACAGAGGTGTCTTCAGCGATTGCTTCGCGCGGCTGCACGCCTGAGGACGAGCGGGATTGGGGCGCATGGGACTCTGGCCCTGGTGATTCAGACGTGTGGGACGCTGATGACTTCGCGCTGACCGCAGCGCAATGGCGGGATGTCGAGCGCACGGCGGGAACGGTGTGCGCGTTGGCCCAGGTGGACCACGCGTTGGCCCGGCTGCCGCTGCCCTCGGGGGTGGCGGAGGCGTTGACGGCCGTCCTGACGTGCGCGGTGGCGCACGCCGAATCCCCTGTCGCCGACACCCAGGACGCAGACAGCGCCAGCCTGCTGAATGCTGCTGCGGGAGTGCGCGTGGTCCAGGGCTTCAGCGACTCCGTCATGGTCCAAGCCGCCGGCACGCTGGCGCATCGTGCCGGGACGGAGCTCCTCAGCCGTAAGCACGCGACTGATCCCGATGAGCTGTCACCCTCGGCTAGAGAGCGCTGGCGGGCGAAGACAAAGTCAGCGGTCGCTCACGAGCTGTCCGTGCTGACCGGTCTGGGGGTGCAGGCCGCACATGCTCGTGTTGCGTTCGCATTGGCCCCACCACACGTCGTGGCGAGTGCTCGGGAAGCCCTCGCTCGTGGGGCGGTCGGCTGGCGAGGAGTCTCAGAGTTCTGGCAGCGGTGCCGCGCGATGGATGTTGTCGATGCGCAGACCGTCTCGGAGCGATCGTTCGGTCCGTTGCTTGCCGTCGCCCCTGATGCGGGTGCGGAGCCGACGTCTGAGCGTGCGGAGTCGTGGCCCGAGTTCCACCGTCGGCTATCCCGTGAAGTGACTCGGGTCGAAGGGACAGACGCCGGTGCCGCACGAGAGCGCCGGCGGGCGGCGGTGAGCACCAGAGACGTCAGCGGCCAACTATGTGACGACGGATTATCCACGTTCACCGTCTCGGCCGGCACAGCGAGTGTGGTCGCCGCGCTCGAACGCATCGAAACCGTTGCCCGGCGGGCGCGAAAAGCGGGAGACCCCCGCAGTCTGGGACATCTGCGATCGGACAGCGCAATGGCGTTGCTGGTCCACGGGACGTTGCCGCTCGCCGACGATCAGCTGGCCGACAACCGGGTGGCCGACAACCGGGTGGCCGACAACCGGGTGACCGACTACCGTGCGTGCGATGACCGGGTGACCGACTACCGTGCGGGCGATGACCGGCCCGCTCAGGACGTAGGGGCAGCACTCCTGCTGCCGATGTCCGAGGAGGTCCGGCGGATCATCCACGGATTACCGGCTGCTCGCGTCGACGTTATTGTGCCACTGAACGTTCTTACCGGAGAGGGTGAGACCAGCACGGCATCGGTCGAGCGCGGGTCCTTCGACGAATCGGTCGGGGAGATTCTAGGCCATGGGTTTCTCGCCGCCGAGGATGCCCGCGAGGTGGCTACCTTGCCCGGCTCGACGTGGCATCGACTGCTCTCCGATCCGGCCACGGGACATGCCGTGGAGCGATCCAGCACCACCTATCGGCCAGATCGGGCGATGCGCGAGCACGTCCGAGCGGTGGACAGGTTCTGCCGCGCGCCAGGATGCCTTATCCCAGCCCACCGATGCGAGTTGGACCACGAGCAGCCGTACGGCACCCCGGAAGGTGCGACGTCAACCGCGAATCTCAACCCCAAACATGCTCGGCACCATCAACTGAAAACAGAGAAGTTCTGGTCGAGCGTGATGGACGACACTCGGCGGGTGACGTGGACCACGCTGTTCCACCGAACGTACGTCACGCAGGCTCATGACCATCGGCAATACGGCGCCCCATCCCCTGGACAGCCAGAACCTGTGGTGCATGACATCGACCCGGCTGACATTGATTCGGCTGACACTGACCTGGCAGACATCGACCCGGCTGACACTGACCCGGCGGGCGTGTACCCGGGGGGCGTCGACCCGAGGGACATCGAAGACAGTGATATGCGCGATCAGCTGGTCTACGCGGCCCTGTCCTCGCGCGAGGGACAGGACCGATGGCTTGAGGGCATGGACGACGATCCGGAGCATCCGGACTCCTCCTACTACGGCCGACCGCTGGCGGTATTTCACCGCCACGACGGAAGACGTAGACCCGGTGCACCGCCCGGTCAGCCAAGCCCGGCCCAGCTTCTCGAGACGGAGTTCGCGTCGGCATTCAGGCCCCCTGTCACGAGCGAGGCTGACGTTCCCCCGTTCTGAACGGCCAACGTTCCCCCGTTCTGAACGACTGACGTCCCCCGTTCTGAAGAACGTGGAGCCTCACGCCCCGTCGGTGACGATAGCCAGGACCAGCAGGACCGTTGTCACCAGCAGCGGCAGGACCGCTGAGAGAGCCCAGTGGGGGCGAGCCGGGGCCTGGACAGCCAACCGGCCCCCGTCGAGAAGCCACCGCTGATACTCGCGTTGCACATCACCAGCGACGACTTGGGCAGTGGTGCCTGGCCTCGACTTGCGGCGAGCGGTCGTTTCGCCGAAGTTATCGAATGCGCGGCGAGCGGAGAACTCGCGTTGTTTCGGCACTGCCCAGGAGCTGTGGGTGCGGCCGGCAGTGTCGGTCAGCTCAAGAGACCACTGATAGCTCACATCACTGAGCCGGGTGAAGGGCACGACGGTGTCTTTCAGGATGTTGCGTTGGGTGACCGACTCCGAACGCAACTCCACGGAGGGACGCAAGAGGAAGATCCAAATCAGCACGACGATAAAGGACAGTGAAGCCGAAGGAAGAAACACGTCCCGCCCCAAGGCCACTTCACCGCGCACCACGATGAATCCGACCGCCAGGACGGCCGCGATAATCGCCCAGCCCAAGAGTTTCGCAGGCAAGGTCCGATACACCCGGATGAGTTCACCGCTCTCCTGCGGCCCATCAGTCTCGGAATTCGCCGACGGGCTGGAACTGGGCACATCGTGCATCTTAAGTCGGCTATCCGATAACGCTCCGTTCATACCCGCCGAACTACACTCCAGCCTCATGCCCACCCTGGAGCCGAATCGCCCGCTGGCTCGGATCATCGTGATCAGCGGCCCCAGCGGATCGGGCAAGTCGCGTCTGGCTTCGACACTCCGCGCCACTCACGGTTGGCCCGTCGTGGAACTCGACGATTTCTATCGCGACGGGTCCGACCCGCTGCTTCCGATGTCACCGCTCGGCCTCCCCGACTGGGACGATGCTGCTTCATGGGACAAGGAAGCAGCGCTGCGTGCCCTGCTTACCCTCCGCGAAGAAGGCACGGTCGTCGTTCCCCGCTACGACATCTCGACCTCGAGCGTCACCGGCACGCGAAGAGTGAGCGTGGCTGGGGCCGACGTCATCGTCGCTGAAGGCATCTTCGCGGCCCATCTGATCGAACCGCTTGCCGCGCACGGCATCGTGGTGCACGCCTGGTGCATCCGGAACCGACCGTGGCTCACCTTCATCACACGATTCACCCGCGATGTCCGGCAGCGCCGCAAACCCGTGATCACGCTGTGGCGCCGAGGGCATCAGCTTCGGCGAGCCGAGCCGGGTATCGTCCATGCTCAGCACCTGATGGGGGCGACCGCGATGAGTAGCACGCAGGCCCGCCAACAGGCTGCTGACCTGGCAACAGCACTCAGACCTGGAACGAGACAGCCACATGACTGATGGTCCTGGCGGGGGCCCGGCCCCCGGTGATCAGCAGCCTCCCGGCGATGAGTATGCCGGTTGGCGCGCACAGCATGCACCCGGCCAGGCTGGGAGCACGCCACCGAACCCTCCGCCGGTCGGACCACCGTCGTGGCACCAGGTGGCGCCGGAGCACGTTGCACGGATGTATCAGCCCGGCGTTATCCCCTTGCGCCCACTGAAGCTCGGCGACATCTTCGGTGGTTCCATCAACACCATTCGCCGCAACCCGGAAGCCACCATCGGACTCGCGGTGATCGTGCTGGGGGCCTTCCTGTTGCCCTCGCTGCTGATCTCCCTGGTCCTGCAGAACCTCGTGGTCCAGAACAATGACGTGACGTTCGTCATCGGCCTGCTCCTGCCGAGCATCACCGCCTCGTTCGCCACCCTGATCCTCAGCGGCTTGATTCTGTACGTCGTCGGCGAGGCCGCCCTGGGCGACAAGGTCGGTCTGGGGCACGCGTGGAAGGCCGTGCGCGGACGCATTCTCGCCTTGATCGGCGTATCCCTGCTGACGGGGATCGTCCTGGCCGTCGTCTTCGGCCTGGGGCTGTTCTCGCTGGTAGCCAGCATCACCATCGGTGAACCCGTGGTCGTCGTCCTCGGGGTTCTCGCGATGATCGCCGCCGTGGTCGCGTCGGTGTGGCTCGCCATCCGGCTGCTCTTGACGACCGCCCCGGTCGTCCTCGAGGGCGTCGGACCGATCGCCGCGATCCGGCGCTCCTGGACGCTTACCTCCGGGTCCCAGTTCTGGCGTCTGCTCGGGATCTGGCTGCTGGCCCAGATCCTCGCCGCCATCATGAGCGGAGTCATCTCCACCCCACTGCAGACCGTCTTCCTCCTGGCCGTGGGCGCGGTCACTCAAGACGAGACCACGCTGCTGACCATCACGGTGTTCAGCCAGCACCTCACGCAGTTTCTGGTGGGTTTGATCGTCACCCCCTTCACGGCCGGCGTGACCGCTTTGCTCTATCTCGACCAGCGCATCCGTCGCGAAGCCCTCGACATCACCATGCAGCAGGCCGCCTCCGCCCGAACCGCCGCACGAGGACGGCCGTGAGCTGGGGCCGGTTGCGCTCGCGGAATCGGTGGTGACGGGGTGGTCGCTCTGCTCGATCAGCTGATCACTGTCGTCGATGGACCGGACCGTGACCAGGCCCGGGAGATGCTGATCCAGGAGCTGTCCAAGCCTGAGTACAACCGCCGCGAGAATCTGCTCGTCCGGCTCGGCCGTTGGCTCATCGAGCAGCTGAACGAACTGCTCACCGTGCTGCCCGGCTCCGGCTCCCTGTCCGCGTTGGTGATCATCCTTGTCGTGGCGATCGTCGTCGCGGCCGCCGTCTTCGCCTTCCGCCAGCGTCTGCGGGACCGCGCTTTGGCTGCACCAGCGGCCCACGCAGTGCTGGGCGCGGACAACCTAGGCGCCCAGGACTATCGAGACAGGGCGCAACGCGCGGCCAAAGCCGGCCAGTGGGACGCGGTGCTGCTGGACTCCTACCGCGCGCTGACCGCCTCCGCCGGTGAACGAACGCTTCTCGACGATGCTCCCACCCGGACTGCTCACGAAGTCGCCGCCACCTTGGCCACCACCTTCCCCGATCACCACGACGCTCTGCGGGCCTGCGCCGATGCCTTCGATCGCGTCCGCTACGGGCTACAGTCCTGCACCCAGGCCGAGGCCGAACGCGTGCGCGACCTCGACCTTGCCCTGGGCCGGGCCCGCCCCGTCGCGGCCTGGGCTGCGCTGTGAGCACGACGATGCATCCCCCGACCACGGGCGACACCGCGGCCGGGGGCCGTCGACGGGTCGGGCAGTGGACGATGTGGGCCGCGGTGGTGCTCGTGCTGATGGTGCTGGCGACGCTCCTGGCCGGCCTCGGCGGGTCCTCCGAACGCCCGCTGGACCCCAACAACCCCACGGCCAACGGTATGCAGGCACTGGCCGAAGTCCTGCGCGACCGGGGCGTGGAGGTTGAGGTCGTGCGAGGGGTGGGCAATCTCCCGCCAGAGCCCGTCGACGGCGCAACCGTGCTGGTCTCGACCACGACCTACCTGTCTGCGGACTCCGGTCGCGAGCTGCGGGCATACAGCCGCGCCGCCAGCTCCCTCGTGATCCTCTCCCCCGAGGACAACCTGCTCGAGGTGTTCGACATCGACGCTGCGGCGGAGCCGATTTCCACCCCGACGTCGATGTCCCCGGAATGTTCGAGCGCGCTGTGGGAGGCCGGGGACCGCGTGAGTCGGGGCGACACGCTGATCGATCTCGATGTCGGTGTGTCGCGCGAGGACAGCACCATCTGCCTTCCGCCTTCACCCGGATACAACGCCGGCGGTTCGCGTTCGGGTTACCTCGTGGAGTTGGCGCAAGCCCCGTCACACCCCCGGACCGTGATCGCCGGCCTCTCGTCAGCCCTGACCAACCGCTACATCACGCAGGAGGCCAACGCTGCGACGGGATTGCGCCTCCTGGGACAGAGCGACCGGCTGGTCTGGATCATCCCAAGCATCAGCGACGCCGGCGACGCCACCCCCGTCAGCCTGGTGGATGTGCTTCCGGAGTCCGTGGTGCCGGCCACGGTGCTTGCCCTGGTCGCCACTGGTGTCTGGGCTCTGGTGCGTGGCCGGCGCCTGGGCAAAGTCACCACTGAGCCGCTACCCGTCGTGATCCACGCGATCGAGACCACGGCCAGTCGTGGACGGCTGTATCAAGAGGCTCGGGACCGTAGCCGCGCCTTGGCCTCGCTACAGCTGGCTTCTCGGCGACGACTGGCCTCCCGACTGGGCCTGTCGATGACCTCGACGCCCGATCACGTCGTGCAGGCTGTGGCCCTGGCCACCGGGCGGCATACCCACGACGTGCACAGACTGCTCGCCGACCCCGAGGTCGGCGACGACGCCACATTGGTGCAGATCGCGCGCGAGGTGCGATCGCTGGAGGATGGAATGGTGACCCTATGAGCGAGCACGACACGAGCCGGAGCTCCACGGCGCAGCACCCCGAGAGTCAGCCACGCGAGGGCCAGCATCCGCAGGCGGCGCGCGAGGCGCTGAACCACGTGCGCGCCGAGGTCGGCAAGGCGGTCGTCGGACAGGACGCCGCCGTGACCGGTCTCATCGTGGCCTTGCTCGCCCGCGGTCACATCCTGCTCGAAGGTGTGCCCGGGGTCGCCAAGACGCTCATGGTCCGGAGCCTGGCGGCTGCCTTGAACATCGAAACCTCGAGGGTGCAGTTCACCCCCGACCTGATGCCGGGCGACGTCACCGGATCGCTGGTCTACGACACCAAGAGCAGCGATTTCGAGTTCCGTCCCGGCCCCGTCTTCACCAACCTGCTCTTGGCCGACGAGATCAACCGCACCCCGCCCAAGACTCAGTCCTCGCTGCTGGAGGCGATGGAGGAGCGCCAGGTGACGGTGGACGGCACGGCGCGGCCGCTCGCCGATCCGTTCCTGGTGGCCGCCACCCAGAACCCGGTGGAGTACGAAGGCACGTATCCCCTACCCGAGGCTCAGCTGGACCGCTTCCTGCTGAAGGTCGTCCTGCCCATCCCCCCTCGCGCCGACGAGGTCGAGGTGCTTACTCGGCACGCCGGTGGGTTCGACCCCCGTGACCTGGCCGGGGCCGGCGTGCGGGCGGTGGCCGGGCCCCAGGACCTGCGCGCGGGAACGCTCGCGGTCCAGCAGGTCGACGTCTCTCCCGCCGTGATGGGATACATCGTCGACATTGCTCGGGCCACCCGCTCCTCACCCTCGCTGCAGCTGGGCGTCAGCCCCCGTGGCGCCACTGCCCTGATGTCCACCTCACGCGCCTGGGCCTGGCTGAACGGCCGCACGTTCGTCACCCCCGACGACGTCAAGGCACTCGCCCCCGGCACCCTGACGCACCGACTATCCATGCGTCCCGAAGCCGAACTCGAGGGAGTGACCGTGCGCTCAGTCCTGGACAGCGCACTGAACTCCGTGCCCGTCCCCCGTTAGGACCTTGATGGTCCTGCGTTGGCCGAGCGTCGTCATCGTCCTGCTCGGCATCGTCCCCGTTCTCCTCTGGCCCGCCGCCGGAGCGCTCGGCTGGTGGTTGCTGCTGGTCCTGATCCTGATCGCCGTTGACCTGGTGCTCACCCCGGCGACGACGACGCTGCAGATCGAGCGCGCGGACAGCGCCGTGAGCACCGCGCCCCACGCCACCGCAGGTGCCGCGCTGTCGGTGCGCCTCGGGGAGAGCACGACCACCTCGCTGCTCGTGTCCAACCCTGGCTCTCGCTCGGTGCGCGGTCAGCTGCGCGACGCCTGGGCTCCCTCGGCCGGGGCCCGTGGCAACCGACACCGGTTGAACGTGCCGGGAGGCGAGCGCCGACGACTGAGCACCACTGTGCTGCCTACGCGTCGCGGGGACCGGTCAGCAGACCGGGTCACCGTGCGCCTCTACGGCCCGCTGGGCTTGGCCGCCCGTCAGCGTTCTCGGGTCGTGCCCGGGACGATCCGAGCGCTGCCCCCCTTTCGCTCCCGCAAACACCTGCCCTCGCGACTAGCCCGCCTACGCCAGCTCGACGGCCGATCCGCCGTCCGCACCCGAGGCCAAGGCACCGAGTTCGACTCGCTGCGGGACTACGTGGAGGGCGATGACGTCCGAAGCATCGACTGGCGTGCCACCGCGCGGCGCCAGTCAATCGTCGTGCGAACCTGGCAGCCCGAGCGGGATCGTCGGGTCATCATGGTGTTGGACACCTCGCGGACCAGTGCCGCTCGCGTGGGTGACGAGCCTCGACTGGACGCAGCCATGGACGCCTCGCTGCTCTTGGCTGCGTTGGCCTCACGAGCCGGTGACCGGGTCGACCTCATCGCCGGGGATCGCATCATCCGCGGTCGGGTGCGACCGGATCCGGCGAGCCCGACGCTGCTCAACTCGATCGTCACGATGTTGGCCCCGATCGACCCGGTGCTGGTGGAAGCCGACTGGTCGATGCTGGTGGGAGCGATCAACGCCACCAGCCGCCGCCGCGCCCTGGTCGTCTTGTTGACCTCGCTGGATCCGGCCGCGCTGGAGGAGGGGTTGCTGCCCGTGCTCGGCTCGCTGACCGCATACCACCAGGTCGTGCTGGCCTCCGTCGCTGATCCGCGGCTCACCGAGATGGCGAACGACGTGCACAATCTCTCCGCCGTCTACGGTGCCGCGGCGGCCGAACGCACCGTGTCGCTGCGCAACCGGACCGCCGCTGCGATGGAGCGTCTCGGCGTGCATGTGGTGGACGCCGAGCCCGATGACCTGCCGGTCGTGCTGGCCGATCATTACTTGTCGCTGAAGGCCCGTGGGTTGCTGTAAGTCCCTGATGCGCAGCCTTGGTATGCCGTCGATCACGCCCGGGGCTAGACCGCGATGGGAGCCTGCGCCGAGAGCATCGACTCCTCGACGTCGCCGGTTCGACCCCGCTGCACCGCCCAGCGGCCGAGGGTGAAGACGTAGATCAGGAACAGTCCCAGCGCCACGACCCCGATGCCTACTCTGGCCCACGTGGGCAGCGGCGAGGGGGTGACAAACGCCTCGATCAACCCGGAGATCAACAGCACCACGACCAAACCCACGCTGACCCCGGCCGCACTGCGCCCCTCGTGGGCCAAGGACGAGAGCCGGGTGCGCGGTCCGGGATCGACCCAGGACCAGAAGAGCTTGAGTCCCACTCCGGCCGCCACGAAGATCGCCATGAGCTCGAGCAGCCCGTGCGGAGTGAGCAACCCCCAAAAAAGGGCACCGCGGCCCTCGCTGTGCATCAACGACCCGATGATGGCGACGTTGGAGATGTTCTGCCACAGGACCCACAACACCGGCAGCCCCAGGACCCCGAAGGCGATGCACTGTGCGGCCACCCAGGCGTTGTTGATCCACACCTGAGCAGCAAAGCTACTGGCCGGGTTCGCGGAGTAGTAGCCCTCGAAATCGCTGTCGACGAGCTGCTGGATCTCTGCACTGGACAGCAGGGTGTTCTCGACCACGGGGTTCTGGACCAGCCACGCGCCCAGGACCACCCCCACCACCACGTTGATGACGGCAGTCATGCCCCACCACCACCGCAGGCGATACAACGCGGCCGGGAAATCCTCGACGAAGAACCGTCCGACACTTGCCCACCTGAGCGTGCGGTTGCTGCTGGAACGCACCCGAGCCCGGGTCAACAGCAGGGACAGGTAGCTGACCAGCGCAGGGTCCGGGGCCGTGGAGCGCACCACCGACAGGTCGGTGGCGGTGCGACCGTACTCGTCGAGCAGCTCGTCGGCCTCGGCACCGGTCAGCCGCCGGGACTTCGACAGTGTCGCCAGCCGGCTCCAGGCCGCTTGGCGGCGAGCGATCAAGGCGTCGACGTCCACGGGTGCACTGTAGCCACTCACCGTCTCGTGAGGACTCGCCCCCTGCCGAGCACTACGCTGAGCCGATCATGGCGAGCACCGGGATCATGGACACACAGGGGTTCGTCACGCCCGAAGCCGTGGAGCTGGACCTTCCTGCCGCCAACATCGGTCTGCGCATCTGCTCGGCCCTGATCGACCTGGCGATCACCGCGGCGCTGGTATTTCTCGGTATCTGGGTGGTGTCGGGGACCGCCCTGGTGGTCGACGTCGCCCTCCTGCAGGCGCTGGTCACCGTGGCTCTGGTGGGCGCCCTGGTCGGTGTGCCGATTGCCTTGGAGACCTGGTTGCGCGGACGCACGATCGGCAAGCTCGCCCTGGGTCTGCGCACCGTGCGCGATGATGCAGGGCCGATCGGCTTCCGGCATGCGGTCATCCGCGGGCTGCTGATGTTCCTCGAGGTGTGGCTCACTCTCGGCGTCCTCGCCGCCGTCGTCTCGATGGCCAACGCCAAGGGCAAACGCCTCGGCGACTATCTCGCGGGGACCTACGTGGTCCGTGACCGCATCCGGCTTCGCCTGGCGCCGGCCCCGCAGTCCGATCCCCTGTTGGAGGCGTGGGCGACCAGCGCGGACATCTCGGGGTTGCCCGATGCCCTGACCGTGGCGGTGCGTCAGATCCTCACCCGAGGATCCACGATGACCCCGACCGCGCACGCCGCGATGACGGGACGGCTGTACAGCAACGTGATGGAGCACGTCGCACCGCCGCCGCCGGTGGGGGCCCCGCCCCTAGCCGTGATGTCCACCGTGCTGGCCGAACGTCGCCGCCGCGACGTCGTGCGCGCCCACCGGCACGATCAGGTCCGTGCCCGGGTGCTCGGTCCGGATCCGCTCGATGGCGACGGACCGGCCCAGCAGCTCACCCCAGCGCCGCCGCATACCCCGGCAGGATGACCGTGTCGATCAGCACTCTGCGCTCGTTGTAGGGCAGGAACGCCGACTTCATGGCGTCGATGGTGACCCGGCGCAGGTCGCTGATCTCCCACCCCGCTTCGTCCACGAGCAACTGCATCTCCCGCGTCATGGTGGTTCCGCTCATCAGCCGGTTGTCGGTGTTGACGGTGATCCGGAAGCGAAGCCGGGCCAGCAGCGTGATCGGGTGCTCCGCGACGCTGTCGGCGGCCCCGGTCTGCAGGTTGCTGCTCGGGCACATCTCCAACGGGATCCGCCGGTCCCGGACGTATGCCGCCAGGTTGCCGAGCTCGACCGCGCCCACCTCCTCCGCGCTCCACTGACCGTAGCGCCGGTCGCTCGCGGACAGTGGCCCCCCGTGCAGGCTCAGGTCGTCGACGATGCGCACGCCGTGCCCCAACCGCTCGGTGCCGCAGTACTGGATGGCCTCCCAGATGCTGGGAAGGCCGAAGGCTTCGCCGGCGTGGATCGTGAAGTGTGCGTTCTCGCGGCGGAGATATTCGAAGGCGTCGAGGTGACGAGTGGGGGGAAACCCCACCTCGGCCCCGGCGATGTCGAATCCGGCCACCCCGCGGTCTCGGTGCCGCACGGTGAGCTCGGCGATCTCCCGGGAGCGGGCGGCGTGGCGCATCGCCCCCAGGAGCGAACGAGCCACGATCGGGTGCCCTTCGTCGGCGGCCACCAGCATGCCCTCGCGCAACCCTTCACTGACGGCGTCGACCACCCCATCCAGGCTCAGCCCTTGCGTGAGGTGCTGCTCCGGGGCGTAGCGAATCTCGGCATACACCACGCCGTCGCGGGCCAGGTCGACCACACACTCCTGGGCCACGCGACGCAGCGAGGCCGGCGTCTGCATCAGGGCGACGGTGTGCGCGAACGTCTCCAGATAGCGCTCCAATGACCCGGAGTCGGCGCTATCGCGGAACCACGTGGTCAAGGACGCTGCATCCTCGGCCGGCAGGTCCGCATACCCCTGTTCGCGCGCGAGCTCCAACATCGTCTCGGCCCGGAGCCCACCGTCCAGGTGATCGTGCAGGACAACCTTGGGCAGCGCCAGTATGTTCTCAGTCATCACGGTGACAGGCCTCCAGGTCAAACGCGGGGATGCAGATCGCGAGGTATTCAGCGCCGTCGTCGCCGGCGCTGTAGCGCACCCAGTCACCCGAGCGGGACAACGCCGCCTGACCCGCCTCGACGGTCAACGTGCCGTCCTTGTGCGCCAACTCCATCGACCCGGCGATCACGTAGGTGACCTCGTCGAACTCCGGCGACTGGCCTGGCTCGGACCAACCGGGCTCAGCCGCACTATGCGCGATGGACAGGTTGGTGTGTCCGCTGCTGATCCGGCCGACCATCTCGTGGATGGCCTTGCCGCCGGGAACGGGAAAGGGAGTCGCCTGCAAAATTTCGGCCATCTCAGCAGTCTAAAGTGACGTTCATGAAGCCACGCATCGACGCCGGAACGTCCCTCACGAAGCAGGACATCGCCGACCTCATCGACCATGCCCTCCTCAAACCTGAGTTGACCCCGGACAGCGTGCGCCAGAGCGTCACCGAGCTTGCCGGACAACGCATCTGGTCGGTCTGTGTGCGTCCTAGTGACGTGGCGCTCGCGGCCGCAGCGATCAGCGCCGTCCCGGACTCACCCACCCGGGTCTGCACCGTCATCGGCTTCCCGCACGGCACGACGTCGACCGCCGCCAAGGTGGCCGAGGCCGCGCAGGCCATGGTCGACGGGGCCACCGAGCTGGACATGGTGCTGAACATCGGACGGTTGATCGGCGGGCGGATCGAGGAGGTCCAGGCCGACATCGCGGCCGTGGTGCAGGTCGGTCACGACCGCGGCGCACTGGTCAAGGTCATCTTCGAGACTGCGCTGCTCAACGAGGAACAGAAGATCGCCGCGTGTCACGCCAGCGAGGCCGCCGGGGCCGACTTCGTCAAGACCAGCACCGGGTTCGCCGGAGGGGGTGCCACCGTCGCCGACATCGCCCTGATGCGCGAGCACTGCGCGGACTCTGTGGCGATCAAAGCCTCCGGCGGTGTGCGCGACATCGACACCGCGCTGGCCATGGTGGCCCAGGGCGCCACTCGGTTGGGCACCTCCAGCACGTCGGCACTGTTGGCCGAGGCCGAGACCAGGGAGTCGGAAGGAGCCATGGTGGTGCCATCGGCGGGGATCAAGGACGACTGGAAGGACCTGCCGAGTGGATCGCGCCACCCGGTCAGCGACACCTACTGAGCCGCGATGCGGTCCAAAATGACGTCCCGGACGTAGTCCTGCCCGTCACCGCTGCCCTCGACGATGTGCCAGGCACCCTCCAGCGCGTGCTCGGCCCGCTCGAAGCGCTCCGGGGTGTCGGTATGCAGCGTGAGGAGCTTCTGACCTTTGCGCACCCGCTCGCCCGGTTTGGCGTGGATGGTGACCCCGGCCGCGGCCTGCACGACGTCTTCTTTGCGGGCGCGGCCGGCGCCGAGGCGCCAGGCGGCGACCCCGACGGC
>JBASAZ010000101.1:0-4034 GCA_049650845.1 Ornithinimicrobium sp. | reverse complement strand
CGCTTCCTGCGTGCCGACCACGCGGTCACCGGGCAGACCCCGACGCTACGCCGGGTCTCCACGGCCGGCGGCATACCCGTCAAGGAGCTGTTCACCCTCTTCCCCAAGAAGCCGGCCAAGAAAATGGCCTACATCGCCGGTCTGCCCAAGCCGGTCGGCTGTGTCTGAGCCCAGCACGCCCGCCCCCCCTGAAAGGAACGACCATGACCACCACGACCACTCTGCACGAGCAGCCACTGGTCCCTGACTTCGGCGAGGAGGGCGAGACCGACCGCAAGCTGGTGATCATCTGCTCCAAGGGCAATCTCGACATGGCCTACCCCGCCCTGGTTCTGGCCAACGCCTCGCTGGGCGAGGGCATCGAGACCCACCTGTTCTTCACCTTCTGGGGATTCGACATGATCAACAAGGCGACCATGCACGACCTAAAGTTCACCCCCATGGGAAACACCGCGATGCACGTGCAGCAGGCAGGCGCCGTGCGTCCCGGGTGGCGCTGGAAGTCGGTGCCCCAAAGCCTCACCGGCCTGCCCGGCATGACCGGGCTGGCCACCCGGATGATGCGCAAGCAGATCGCAGACCTGGACATCCCCACCGTCCCGGAAATGCTGGAGCAGATCGTGGCCATGGGGGGCCACCTGTGGGCCTGCAAGATGTCCTTCGACATGCAGCAGTTGAGCGAGGACGACCTGTATGAGGGCGTCGACGACGTGATCAGCGCCGCCGACTTCATGGACCTCAGCCAAGACGGCCAGATGCTCTTCGTATGAGCACCAGGGGCGCGCACTGCGCGTGAGGGGGACCGTCATCAAGGAACGCCCCGTCGACGGCGGCGACCGTCGAGCGCCGACCGCCTCATTCAGTCCATCCGACCGCCTCAGCCGGACAGGCTCTGGGTGGGCAGGTCGAACCAACGCAACGCGTCGAAGTCAGCCGACACCTGGGCCTCACCGTCGGGTGCGGCCGACCGGGCTCGCACGGCCCATTCCTCTGCTTCGGCGAGGTAGCCGGCGAGATCACTCTCCGGCGCCCGGTCGGTGTGGCGGGGATAGGTCAGGGTGCCATCCGGGGTGTAACGCAGCTGGTTCAGTCGCAGGGGTGGCTCGACCAGGCCGCCGCGGTGCCGCCAGAGAGCGGTGGCGGGGTCGAAGCTGTAGTCGGTGAGGAACACGTGGCCGTTTCTGGCGATGAAACGCACCGCCGAGGTGAGGTAGTCGGCGACTGTGTCGGACAGAAAGTAGTTGAAGTTGACCCGCACCCAGCCAGGCTTGATCCCTTCGCGCCCGGCGGCGATCTGTCGCTCGAACCGGTGTGAACGCTCCAGGTCGATGCCCAGCAGGCGGTGCCCGTAGGGCCCGGCGCACGAGCAGCCCCCTCGCGATTGGATGCCGAACAGGTCATTGAGGAGCGCCACGACGAAGTTGTGGTGCAGGTAGTGGCCTGAGGGCGAGCGGACCACGAAGGAGACGATCGAGAGTCGTTCGGCAGCGGGGTTGCCCAGGATCTCGATTCTCGGCTCGTCGGTCCAGGCCTGGACCGCCAGGCGCAGGAACCGGTCCTCGTTGGCCCGGATGACGTCCACGCCGACGGCCTGCTTGAGACCGAAGACCAGCCCGGCGCGGATCGTCTCGATGATCGCAGGCGTCCCGCCTTCCTCGCGGGCCACGGGGTCGGTCAGATAATGATGCTCGGCGGGGTTGACGTACTCCACGGTCCCGCCGCCGGGCATGTCCGGCACTCGGTTGCGGAGTAGATCTCGGCGGATGACCAGCACGCCGGGCGTGCCGGGGCCACCGACGAACTTGTGCGGGCTGAGGAACATGGCGTCCTTGTGCGAGCCGGGGTAGCTCTCCGCCGCCCGCATGCGCAGCTCGACGTACGGCGCGGCGGCCGCGAAGTCCCACAGGGACAGCGCGTCGTGCGCGTGCAGCAACGCAGCAATGGCCGTCGTGTCACTGAGGATGCCGGTGACGTTGCTGGCAGCCGAGAAGGAACCGATCCGTAGGGGCCGGTTGTGGTACTCGATGAGCCGCCGTTCCAGGACGGCCAGATCCACGTGCCCGTCGGCGTCCTGGGGGATGACGACGACATCGGCGATCGACTCGCGCCACGGCAGCTCGTTGGAGTGGTGCTCAAACGGGCCGAGGAATACCACCGGCCGCTGTTGTGCCGGGATGTGGCAACTCAGCCGGTGGAGATCTTCCAGTTGCGAGGGGATGCGCAGGCCGAGAATGCCGATGAGCTTGTCGATCGCACTCGTGGCACCGGAGCCGGTGAAGATGACAACGTCGTCGTCAGTGGCTCCGACGGCGTCATGGATCACCGCGCGGGCGTCCTCGCGCAGCCGAGTGGTCTGCAGCCCGGTGCCGCTGGACTCGGTGTGGGTGTTGGCGTAGCGGGGGAGCACCTCGTCACGGATGAAGTCTTCGATGAAGCTCAGCGCTCGACCGGAGGCCGTGTAGTCGGCATACGTGACGCGGCGGGGCCCATAGGGCCCGTTCATGACCTGATCCTCTCCGATCACGGACTCACGGATTCGCCGCACCAGCACGGTCTCCGCCGTCTCCGCTCCCATATCCGCCACCGTATGCTGCGCGCGGAAACGGGGACAGAGGCTTTCGTCCTCAGGGCCCGCTGAGGGGTGACCTCGAAATACCCCACGGGGCATAGAGGTTGACCCGTATACGAGGGCCCACGCGGCACGAGGCCGATGAGGCGCTGCGGAAGGGAGCGATCATGAGCACGACGACCAAGCCCGGTGGGGCCACCGGAGGAGCCTTGCCGAGATGGACGTCCGTGCTGGCGGTGGTGGCACACCCCGACGATGAGTCGTTCGGTCTCGGGGCGGTGCTGGACGCCTTCAACCAAGCGGGCACCGTCGCCACGGTCCTGTGCCTCACCCACGGGGAAGCCTCAACGATCCATGGCGTGTCCGGTGACTTGGCCAGCGTGCGAGCTGTCGAGTTGCAGAGCGCGGCCCACACCCTGGGGGTCCGGAGCACTGTTCTCGGCGACCACTGCGACGGCGGCCTTGACACCGTTGACAGGGCCGCTCTGGCCGCGGAGGTTGCCTCAGCAGGCCGAAAGTGCAACGCCGAAGGGATGCTCGTCTTTGACCCCTCCGGGGTCTCCGGCCACCCCGATCATGCTGCCGCCACCGCAGCTGCCCTGAAGGCGTCCGAGGCAAGCGGGCTCCCTGTGCTCGGATGGACGCTGCCACAGGCCATAGCCGAGCAGCTCAACGAGGAGCTCGGGGCCGCCTTCGTCGGACACGAACGGGACGAGATCGACCTCGTCCTTGCGGTGCAACGGGAACGCCAGCGACTGGCCAGCCTGGCTCACGCCAGCCAGGCAGTTCCCACCAGCATTCTCTGGCGGCGCCTGGAACTGCTTGGCGACCGGGAGTATCTGCGCTGGCTGCGCCGCGAAGATCAGGCGACGCCGGTCACCGGCTAGTCGATCAGGCGACGCCGGTCACCGGCTAGTCCGAAACCGCATCGTTTCGTGCCTCGCGTCACGGCGCCGCGGGCGCAGTGGGTCAGTGTCGCAGCCAGTGACCTCCACCTTGATCACATCTTGAGCATTGCTGAGGGCTGACCTTGAATCGGTCGACGGAGGATAAGGACATCAGTCGAACACACAACGAAAGGAGTTCATGATGATGGGCTATGGATGGGGAATGGGCGTCGGCGGATGGATCGCGATGACGGTCTTCTGGGTTGCCCTGTTGGTCCTGGTCATCTGGTTGGTCACCCGTGCCTTCAGCCCCGGTGGCAATGACCGGGGCGGCGGGTCCAGTGGCGACCGGTCGTGGCAGGAGAGCCCCGACCAGGTGTTGGACCGGCGGTTCGCCGCCGGTGAGATCGACGAGGCGACGTACCACCGGATGCGCGACACGCTGCGCTCGGGACGGTCCCCGCGTGCGATGGAGCAGTGAGTCGACCATGGCAACGACGCCGAGCAGAGGACTCCGGAGTCGTGGACTGTGGGTGCCTCTGATAGCCCTGGTCGCCCTGCTGGCCTCAGGAACCTGG
>JBASAZ010000100.1:0-4492 GCA_049650845.1 Ornithinimicrobium sp. | reverse complement strand
AAGTTAGATAGCCGTCCTGGAACAGCTTGGCGGGCGCTGCCATCGCCTTGGGTACTCATCACGCTTGCCCCCGGTCGCTGGTGGCTGGGCTGTGCTCGTTCTCCGCCTGAGTGATCCGGTCGCAGATCTCGCGAGTCAGGGCGCGGTAGTCATCCGATAGTTGGCCTGCGCTGTTCGACAACGCTGTAGGCAGCGCAATCACGTTCCCTCCCCCGCCTCGGCGGCGGGCTGACAGGGCCTTCAAACGATGACTCTTCGACCCGGCAACATCCCTAGCCAGTTCGTGGACCAGTTGGCCGCGGACCCGACAATCATCAGCGGCGCTTTGCGAATGGCGGATGACCGTCCTCAACATTGGGACCGTCTCCCCCACTTCGGCCAGACGTGCCGCGGTAGCCCGGTAGAGGCGCGTCGCCCCTGGGTTGTGCGCAGTAACCACCACACCCACGTAGCTGAGTTGCGGATTCGAGCGGCGCGCCCGCTTCACACGGGGCCCGACACCCAGCAGGCCACCCAAGCTGCCTTCGTCGGTTTTGGTGGGGATCAGCACCCACCGGGCTGCCGCCAAAGCCATGTCTTGCAACTCTGTGTTGCCGGGCGGGCAGTCGAGCACGATGAGGTCGTACTCGTGGGCGACTTCAGCGATGCGGGCCGCGAATTCTGCGCCGATCGAGCCGGTCGGGAGTTCCTCAGCCAAAGCCGAGCGGGCCATCTGACCCAAGATTTCTAACCCCCGCCCGCCGAAGACTAGGTCCAAGCCTGGGCGCACGTTGGGCACGATCGGCAGCCGGCCCTGGCCGTACCACACCGCTTCGGTCAGTCCTTTGCCTGCGTCATCGTGCTCCGAGGACAGCATCCCCAGGTCAAGCTTCAGGTTTCCGGAAATATCGAGATCGATTAGCAAGACACGCATGCCCTCAAGGGCCGCTCGTCCCCCAACATTGGCAACGACACTGGTCTTCAGCACGCCACCCTTGCCGTTGATGACGGCCACCACCCTCGACAGTGCCTGAGGGTCTGTCCGTTGCGGGTCTGCCATGTCTTCCTCCATCTGTGTTGTCTAAGGAAAGTCCGGTTGATCAGCAGCCCTGACAAGCACCGCCGGCCTCCGTTGGGCCTAGTCGCCCCGGTGTGCGGGCTATATAGGGCCGACGTGGGTCCACTGTCCCCACGTTTGGGCCCAATGTCACCTACATGTGGGTCACAGGGGGGCGTGTCGCGCCTAGGCGGGCCTACGTAGGGCCACCGCGCCCCTTTGTGACACCTACGTGCCGGCAGGTGCGTCTAGTTGGCCCTTGTTGCTATTACGTAGGTGCTAGTGGATGTCTTGTAGGGGCATTGTAGGGGCTAGTGGGGCCTAGTTGCGCCTTGTTGGCCCTACATAGGGCCTAGTCGCGCCTCTGTGGGGGCACCAAGGCCCCAAGTAGGCCAATCGGTGTGCCTATGGCGCGCCTACTGGTGGCTTTGGCAAGATGAGGACTTATGAGCGCGGTGAGGGTGTACCCAGTGCGGTATCCATGTCACTGGGTCGAAGACATGACGTGGCACCGACACATGTTTGACCAGTCTTACTTTCAGTGGGGAGCCGAGGACGCGCTCGAGGTGGCATCGCGTTTCACTCGAGGGCGGCTCGTTCATGAGACTCCCAAGCACTTGCGCCTTCTCGACCAGCAGCTGGCCGACTTGATCGAGTTCACCGGGCAGATTGAAGATGCGATGGCGATGCCGCTAGCCGAGGGAGAGGCCCGCCGTTCTGAGGATTGGGAGACGGGCTTGCTCTTGATGGGCCTGACTCAGCGAGAAGTCGATGAGATTCGATGGCGGGTGTCGCACAGTCCAGCGGTATCCAACGCTGAAGCGAATCAGGCTTTGCGTGGTTGGCCGCTCCCGAACCCGTACTCGCAAGTCTGGGAATTACGGCAGGTGCACGCCATGTGGTCTGCTGCGGTCGACATCCTGGAGGACACGGTATGTGACCTGATCTCTGAACTGGCGCCACGCCATGGTTGGGGGAATCTGGCGTTTCTCATCGCTAGTCGCAACGGGGAAGAAGTGCAGGATCGTGTGCTGCGCCAACGTGAGCGCAGGGGGGAAGTGGGGGATGCTCGGCGGGTACCGCAGCAGGTGTGGGACGGATGGAAGGGCAAGGTATCGGCCTTCACGTGAGGCGGCCGTCGATTGGATCAGTCGGAGTCTGAGACGAGGTATGGCCCACTGCCGGCTTCCGGGGAAGAAGTTTGGTCAACCCGGCTTCCTCGCAGCGCGTTCTCGGGGATCGCGCGCAGCAAACTGACATCACCTGTCGCTGCCCGGTTCACCTCTATCCAGCGAGTGAAGCCGGGGTGAGAGGCCATTTCGTCCACCTTCCCGGCAAGCATCTCAGCTGTGTGTAAGAGCCGCACACCCAACACTTGATCTCCCGCGGTACCGACGTCGCGAGGACGAGGTATGCCTCCGATGCGCTTGTAGGGGCCATAGGAATCATCAGCCCATAGTGCCTCTGCCTCAGAAGCCCTACTGAGGGCCGTCTGCAGCCAGACCTCGCGAAACTGCGATTCTTGACCTGCGTAGTTGACGTCGGATAGGGCTGACAGGGCCTGATCGCGCAAAGTGTTGACATGCCCACCCACTCGGCATGCAGTATTGAGGATCTGCACTACCCGCAGCACGTCACTGGCCTCAGCTGACACCAAGTAGGTGGCCTTGGCCCACGTCGCCGCAGGAACGTGGGTCTGCCACGGGTCGCCGCCAGCCTGCACGGTGGGGGAGCAGTCCACCGCCAAAGTTCGTTGAGCCTCGCTGACGGCACTACCGAAGTGCAGCGTCTGGTGGATGACGTCACGAAGACGCTCGTTACCCCACTGGTAGTGGACTTCTTGCGCTTGTCGCTCATACCCGCGTAACTCCGGGAGTGTGCGCCCAAGCCAGGAGTGGGCATCGCGGGCCCCGACCAGGCTCGGCCCGTCCTCGACTGTTGATTCCAGCTGTGGCCTGTCACGTGTTTGGAACACCTCAGGGATCCACCTGCGGTAGTGAAAATCATCCTGCCAACCGAGAGTTCGCGGGACCCCGCTGCGTTCATCCGCAGCGGGCCGGCTCACGCCACTGAACCGCCACGCTAACGACCGCAACAGCGGAGCTAGGTCGTGCTCGTGGTTGAAGACGTACTCCTCGTAGTCGTCGAGCACCAGGAGGCCGCGCTGCAGCAGGTCCGGTGCGGCGCGCGCAGCCGCGAACCGAGAGACCCCTGCGTGCCGGGCGAGGTCAGCCAGCGAGACGGGGTAAGACAACGCGATGGCGGTGGTCAGGAGAGGGGCGGCGCTACCGCCGAGCGGAAGTTCATCTGCGAACGAGTATGAAGTCACTACTCCATGCTACTGCCGCTCCGATCTGTGCGGCTATCGCACTCTGTAGTGCGCGTTTGTGTAGGCCTGTTTTCATAGCCCGATTCCCACCCGATTCCCACCCCGATTCCCAGGGGATTCCCACCCCGATTCCCACCCCTCGCACCCACTCTGACCTGCATAGTTGTGCACGATTCCCACGATTCCCCAAACTTTGGCTCCCTCGCGCGCATGCGCGCGCGAGGGAGGTGATAGGAAAATGCAAAGATTTCCGGACGTTTGTAAAAGTTCTCGCCCAACGTGTCGTTGTCTCACTAACTTGTCGCTGGGGTGCCACTGACTTGTTGGATGCATGTCGTCGAGTCGCCGCTGAGGTATGGAGCCTCAGCTGCTCCGCGCGGCGGAGTTGTGGGTTGGCAACGTTCGGGTCGAGGTGGGCGATGATCGCTTGAGCCAACTCCGGGGGTTGGGTTGTCAGGGCAGTCGTCGTTCTCGACTTTCCCTAGGTATGAGGCTTACGCACACCCAGCAGGGCTCCGCCGACACGCCGAGGCGTGACACGTGCCTAATTCTGAATCGTCCAGCCGATATACCTGAGCCATGGCGATTTCATCTCAGAGGGCTCGGCCGGGGCCCAAACCTAAGGGCGTCCGCAGGCAACTCACGATCCGGATCCTCGAGGACCAGTTCGCTATCTACCAAGACATCGCAGACCGGGCAGGGCTACCGGTGTCTGACTACATCGCGTATGTGCTGGCCCACCACCACAACCTGCCTACGCCGGAATATGTCCTTCTCAAGCGTGGGGAGGAGGAGATGCTTCCGCTGCTGGCGACTGGGTAGCGCCCACACACGAAGAAAGCCACCCCGTTTGCTTGGCGGCGGTGGGGTGGCGACTTCGTTCGATGGTCAATCTCACTAACTCGGAGACGTGCTACGGGACCCGACTTCAGGAACCGAACTAACCGAGCGAAGGAATACCTTGATGGGAAGAGTACCTGATGGTGCATTTTTGGGCACTTACCGACATGCCGGGACGGCGTGTCGTTACTGGTCTGCCTGGGTGGGGGCGGCATGACTGAGCCGTTGGGGCCCACCCCGCCACGGCCTGCTACGGGCAAGAGAAGTTCCTTTGACCGGGTTACCGA